>JBBSRD010000011.1:0-19937 GCA_038243415.1 Actinomycetales bacterium
CCTCGAGGACCGGCAGGCCGCCGAGCGAGGCGGGCGCGGCGCGGACGTCGGCGGCGTACCGGGCGTCGAGCCGCTCGGAGATCAGCTCGCGGGTGCGGTCGGCGCCGTCGGCCGGGGTGCGGTCTGCCAGGGCCCCGTAGCGGGCGCCCTCGGACGCCGCGTCGAGGAGGACGGTGCGCACGTGCAGCGCGAGGGACAGCTGGACGAGCGCGGCGAAGACCAGCGTCACCAGCGAGGCGACGGCCACGAGCTCCGCGAGGACCGCGCCGTCGTCAGGCGCAGCACGCCTGCGGTGAGGCGTCGTCGGGCCGGCCACGGGATCAGCGAGCCCGCACGTCGGCCATCGCCTCCGTGAACATCTGCGTCAGCGCGGTGTCGGCCAGCGCCCACAGCGCGGCGACGAGCCCGGCGGTCATCAGGGTGACGAGCACCCAGCCGGGCACGTCACCCCGGTCGTCACGGGTGGTGTGGAAGCGGACCAGGGCGGTGATCATCAGGTTCTCCAGGGAGCGGGACGTTCGAGGACGGGGCGGGGCGGGGCAGTCGTGGGCGTGGCGCGCGAGCGGGGATCTGGTGCGGCGGCCGCCCGTCGAGCGGGGACCCGGTGCGGCTCCGGGCGGCGTGCCGGCCGCACGAGGTCCCCGCTCGGGGACGGGACCGGTCCAGGCGTCGCCGCTCACCGGGCCCCCGAGAGGACGGCGGCGCCGGGGAAGACCGCGAAGAGCACCGTGACCGGGAGCACCAGGAAGACCACCGGGATCATCATCTGGATCTCCTTCTTCCCCCCGGCCTCCATGAGCTGGCGCCGGGAGAGCTCGCGCACGTCCTGGGCCTGCGCGCGCAGCACCTCGGTCAGGGGCGTCCCGCGTTCCAGGGCCACGGCGATGCCGTCGACGAAGCGGCCGAGGGCCGGGACGGCGGTGCGCGCGGCGAGCCCCTCGAGGGCCGTGACCAGCGGCGCCCCGGCGCGGGCGTGGTCGAGCGTGGCGCGCAGCTCACCGGCCAGCTCTCCGCTGGAGGTCCGCGAGACCCGCTCCAGCGCGCCCACGGCGCCCTCCCCGGCCGCGACCGAGAGCGCGAGGAGCTCGGCGACGGTGGGGAACTCCGTGAGGATCCGCTGCGTGCGCCGGGCGAGCGCCCGGCTCAGCACCAGGTCGCGCGCGACGGCCCCCGCGCCGCCGGCGACGAGCACGAGCACCACCAGGGGCACGACGGAGGCCCCCCGGGTCGCGAGGAGCACCCCTGCGACGAGCGTGCCCGCGAGCAGGCCTGCGACGGCGAGGACCAGCTGCTCGGCGCGGAACTGCTCGAGGGTCGTGGTCGAGCCGGCCTGGCGCAGGCGCCCGGCCGTGGTCGCCGAACCGCCGGCGAGCGCGTCGAGGACGCGACCCAGGCGGCTCCCGCGGGCGACGACGGGGGTCAGGAGCCGGAGCACCAGCGCCCACTGCCCCTCGATGCTGCGCCGCTGCCCCAGCAGCCGCGAGCCTCGGGGCACGTCCCTCAGGTGGGGGGCCAGCCGGTCGGCGAGCCTGGGGCGCCGCGCCACCGGGGCGCCGGCCATGACGAGGACGAGACCCAGGCCGGCGACGAGGCCGACGAGCATCCCCGTGGCGGTCGGCCCGGACGGCAGCGCGATCATCGGAGCACCCGCTCCTCGGACGGGAGGCGTCCGAGCACCAGCATGAGCCGGTACGCGCCCAGCGAGGCCGTGGCCCCGATCGCCAGCACAGCCACGCCCGCGGCGGAGTTGTAGGCGGCGACCGCCTCGCTGCGCGTGGCCAGCAGCGCGAGGACCGCCCACGGCGCAGCGACGGCGAGGCGGGCCCCGCTCACCGTCCAGCCCTGCCGGGTGATGAGCTCCGCGCGCGTCCTGGCGTCATTGCGCAGGAAGGTGGACAAGGTCCGCAGGAGCCGCCCGAGATCGCTCCCGCCGACCTCCCGGGTGAGGCGCAAGGACTCCACCACCCGGTCGCCCACGGGATCGGCGAGGCGGGCCTTGAGGTCGTCGAGGCAGGCCATGAACCGGCCCGAGGCGCGGTAGTCGTCGGCGAACACCGCGAAGGCCGCCCTCAGGGGCGCGGGACCGCGGTGGCGCAGCGCCGCGAGCGCCTCGGGCAGGGAGAGCCCCGCCCGTACCGCCGATGCGAGGTCGTCCACGGCCTCGGGCCACGTGCCTCTGAGGTCCTCGCGCCGACGGGCGGCGCGGGAGCGGACGGCCCGCACCGGCAGGGCCCCGGCGATGACGGCGAAGCAGAGGGCGATCGGCGGCGACGACGAGACGGCGAGCGTTCCCGTGCCGACCACCAGGGCGGCGCTCGCGCAGGCGGCGGCGAGCACCCCGGGCGAGAGCCCGTGGACCCCGGCGGCCGTGAGGTCGTCGCTGGTCTGCGAGCGCCAGCGCGCCAGGGGCCCGGTGCGCTCCGGCGGCGCGGGAGGGGTGGTCCAGCACGACCACCAGACGCACAGCAGACCCGCCCCCGCGAGCAGGCCGAGCGCGGTGCCGCGCACCGGACCGAGGACGTCGAGCAGAGTGCTCATCGAGGGCTCATCCAGGGCTCGTCGGTTCTCACCGGGGCTCACCGCGCGCCGGCCGCGAGCAGCGCCGCGACGTCGTGGCCGGCGCGCCCGAAGCGGTCGGTGTGCGGGGGGAAGCCCGAGCCACGGACCAGGGATCCGCTGACGGTGGTGAAGAGGTCGCTCACCTCGACGACGTCACCCTCGACCCGCCCGGGGACCGCGACGATCTCGCGGACCCCGCGCCGGCCATCAGCAGCCATCGCGGTGTGCACCACCACGTCCACCGACGCCGCGACGGTGGGGACCACGAAGCGGGCACCGACGTTGGCGCCGGCGAGCAGCGGCAGGGTGCACAGCTTGGTGATGGCCTCCCGCGCAGAGTTCGCGTGGATGCTCGCCATGCCGGGCAGCCCCGAGTTCAGGGCGATCAGCAGGTCGAGGCTCTCCTCCTGGCGGACCTCCCCGACGACCAGGCGGTCGGGGCGCATGCGCAGCGCCTCCTTGACCAGGCGTCGCAGCGGGATCTCGCCCGTGCCCTCGAGGGAGGGCTGGCGGCACTGCATCGCCACGACGTCTCGCAGCGGGATCTTCAGCTCGAAGACCTCCTCGCAGGAGACCACCCGCTGGCGCGCAGGGATCGCCCCGGCCAGGCAGTTCAGGAGGGTCGTCTTCCCCGCCTGCGTCCCCCCCGAGACGATGACGTTGAGCCCGGAGGCGACCGCGGCGTCGAGGAACCCGGCCGCCTGCGCGGTGAGCGTGCCCAGGGCCACGAGGTCGTCGAGGCGTGAGGCCTTGACGACGAACTTGCGGATGTTCACCGCCCAGTGCTGGCGGGTGACGTCGGGGATGACCACGTGCAGGCGCGAGCCGTCATCGAGGACCGCGTCGACGAACGGGCTGGACAGGTCCACCCGTCGCCCCGAGCCCTTGAGCATCCGCTCCACCAGCTCGGCCACCTGTACACCGGTGAGGATCGTCGTCGTCAGCTCGCTGCGCCCGCCCCGGGCGACGAAGACCATGCCCGGCTCGTTGATCCAGACCTCCTCCACCTCGGGGTCGTCGAGGTAGGGCTGCAGCGGCCCCAGGCCGCAGACGGCGTCCAGCACGGCCCGCTCCAGCAGCGCGGGGTCGGTGATGGGCGCGAGGAGACCGTCGAGGGAGCGCTCCGCGTAGTCGGCCATGACGTCGACGACCACGGCGCGCACGTCGGCGAGGTCGCGGGCGGGGTCGAGGTGGCGCTCGCGGACCAGCTGGCGCACCTCGTCCTCGACCACGTCGGCCGCACGGAGGGCGCCTCCTCCGCGGAGGGGTCGGGCGGGCGGTGCAGCGGTGGTCATCGACGCCTCCTCTCGCTCGAGCGCCGACGTGGTGATCACCTCCGGCGCGCCGGACGCTAGGCCCTGGGAGGGCGCCCACCAGCCACTCCGAGGGCTGCTGTGGACAAGTCGCCACCGGTCGGCGCCACGGCCGCACGGTGGGTACCCGCGGCGTCGCCGGAGCGTGACCGCGCGGAGGCGCTGTCCACAGCCGAACGGGTGACGGTCGTCCGGGCTGCGGCTCAGGGGCCAGGGTCGCTCCCGTGCGCCTGGTCCTCTCCCTCACCTGCCCCGCCAGGGGTCCCGAGGCCGTCGACGTCGCGGTCGAGGCGCCCGAGGGAACCCGGTTCGGCGCGCTGCACGAGCCCCTGGGGGCCGCCGCCAGCAGGTCTGGGCTGCTGGACGGGGCGCACGGGCCGCTCAGGACGGTCCACCAGATCGGCGGCGTCCCGCTGCACGACGACGCCGTGGTCGGCCTCCCCCCGCTGCTCCACGGCGCGACGGTGACCCTCGACGTCGTCCCGGCCGGCACCTCTCCGCGACCGTCGGTCCCGTCCGCTGCAGACACCGGGCCGGGGTGCGCGGTGGTGACGGTCGTCGTCGCCAGCGGTCCCTCCTCCGGCACGCGGTGGTCGCTGCCTGCGGGGCACCACCTCGTCGGGCGCGAGGCGGGCTGCGCCGTCGAGCTCGCTGACGCGCGGGCCTCCCGGCGCCACGCGGTGCTGCGGGTGCGGACCTCCGGGGTGCAGGTCGCCGACCTCGGCTCGACCAACGGTTCGGCGCTCACCGGTCCGGGCGGTGACAGCACGGCGCTCACGGGCGGCTGGACCACGCTCGAGCCGCACGGGGAGCTCGTCGTCGGGTCGAGCACGCTGCGCCTGGAGGATCGCTCGTGCCCCTCCCCCGCTCGGGGCGACGGGGCGGTCCCTCCAGCGTCGAGCGTGCGGGGACGCCCCACCGGTGACGGCCGGCTGGTGCTGGACCCGCCCGCCGCAGCGCTGCTCAAGCGCACCCCCAGGACGATCGAGCTCCCCGTGAGGCCGGCCGCCCCGGTGCCCCCTCGCACGTCCTGGCTCGCGGTGGTCCTGCCGCTGGTCCTCGCGGTCGTCATGGCGATCGTGTGGTCGCCGATGGCGCTCCTCTTCGGCCTGGCGGCGCCCGTGATGGTGCTCGGGACGTCCTGGGGCGAGCGCCGTGCCGGAGCACGGCGCCACGCCGGCGAGCTGGCCCAGCACGCACGGTCCTGCGCGGCGGCGCGAGAGCGGGCGGGTACGGCGATGGCTCGCGACGCCGCGGTGCTGCGGGCTCTCGGGCCGGACCCTGGGACGCTGGCGAGCGCGGCGGCGCACCGGGGCCCGGCGCTGTGGAGCCGGGGGCGCGGCGAGGTGGTGCTCCGGCTGGGGACCGGGCAGGTCGCCGCCGCGGTCGAGGTGCGCAGCGCGCCCGGACAGGGTGACGACCAGGACGCCGGGGACCGCGACCGCGACGGGGACCAACCCCTCCTGGACGAGGCCGCTCACCGCGGGTGCCCGGTGCTCCTGAGCCCCTCCGAGCTGGGCGTCATCGGCCTCGCCGGGCCGCGCGAGGCGTGCCTGGCCCTGGTGCGCTCGATGCTCGTGGGCGCGGCGGTGCTCCACTCCCCCGCCCGGCTGCGCCTCGCCGTGGCAGGGACGACGTGGGGCGGCGCCGCGTGGTTGCCGCACGCTCTGCTGAGCAGCGGCGGCAGCGACGAGGCAGCAGTCTTCGCCGAGGTGGCCGCCCTGGTGCGCGCCCGCCGTGAGCAGGACGCGAGCCGCTCCGGGCGCGCGTCGGCGAGGCGCCCCGACGTGCTCGTCGTGCTCGACCCGGGCGGCGCCGGTCCGGGGTCGCTCCCGGCGGTGGTCCTCGAGCACGGACCGGCCTGCGGGGTCCACGTCCTCGCGGTCGCCGAGCACCTCGACGAGCTGCCCGCCGGGTGCGGCGCCGTCGTCGAGGTGGGTGGCCCAGGAGGTGGTGCAGGAGGGGGCCTGGCAGGGGGCCTCGGGTCCGTCCGCCGGCTGGTGGCCGACCAGGACGACGCGGGGTGGCTCGCAGGCTCGCGCCGACCGAGCCTCGCACCGGGGTGCGAGCCCGGCGCCCCGGTGCGCCTCGACCTCGTGCCCGAGGCCGCTGCCGACGCGACCGCCCGCCACCTCGCGCCGCTGCGAGCGCGCGGCGGCGACGCGGAGGAGGGCAACCTGCCCGAGCGGCTCTCGCTGGTCGAGGTCCTCACGGTCGACGCGATGGACGCCGGCGCCGTGGCCAGGGGCTGGGCGCGGCGCCCGCGCAGCGCCGTCGCCGTGCTCGGGGCCCTGGGCTCAGGGGGCTCGAACGGTTGGGGACGGTGGGAGGTCGACCTGGAGCGCGACGGGCCGCACGCCCTGGTCGCCGGCACCACGGGCGCCGGGAAGTCGGAGCTGCTGGCGACGCTGGTGACCTCGCTGGCGGTGGTCAACGCCCCGCAGGAGTGCGCGTTCGTCCTCGTCGACTACAAGGGCGGTGCGGCGTTCGCGGACCTCGTGGCCCTGCCGCACGTCGTCGGGATGGTCACCGACCTCGACACGCACCTCCCCGGGCGTGCGCTGGCCTCCCTCGGCGCCGAGGTCCGCCGCCGCGAACGGGTGCTGGCCGCGGCGGGGTGCCGCGACCACGCGGAGCTGACGGCGCGCAGGGCCGGCGGCGACGACCTGCCCGTCGTGCCGCGCCTGGTGGTGGTGGTCGACGAGTTCCGCGTGCTGGCGGAGGAGGTGCCGGACTTCCTCGGGGGGCTCGTGCGCCTGGCGGCGGTCGGGCGCTCCCTCGGCATCCACCTGGTCCTGGCGACCCAGCGCCCCGCCGGGGTGGTCAGCGCCGACATCCGCGCCAACACCTCGCTGCGCATCGCCCTGCGGGTGCAGGACGAGACCGACTCCTCCGACGTCATCGACCACCGCGGTGCGGCGCGGATCAGCGCCGCGCTGCCGGGACGTGCCCTCGTCGCCGCGGCGGGCGGCGCCCCCGTGCCGGTCCAGGCGGCGCGCGTCGCGGGGGTCAGCGCCGTCCGGCAGGCAGGCGCCGCAGGCGCCTCGCCCACGGTCAGCATCACCGCGCTGGTGACCGGCCGGTCCCCCGGTGAGGCCCCGGGCCCGGCTCGCACGGACACCGAGGAAGAGCCCGCCGCCGAGGCCTGTCCCCCTCCCGGCTCGTCCACGAGCCCCGGACCGCTCAGCGACGTGGCCCGCATCGTGGCGGCCGTGCGCCTGGCCGCGGCCGGGACGCCCGCCCCGGCCAGCCCGTGGCTGCCCACCCTCCCCGACGTCGTCCCCCTGCCGCTCACCGGAGCGGGCGAGGGCGGCTCCGGTGGCGAGGGCGGCGACGACGCAGGGCTGACCGTCGGGATCGTGGACCTCCCCGCAGAGCAGCGACGGGCGCCCCTGGTGGTCGACGTCTCCGGCCCGCTGCTGGTCGTGGGGGCGCCGCGGACCGGTCGCTCCAGCGCGCTGGCGGCGATCGCGGCGACAGCCTCGGGCCGGCCCGACGGCGCCCACGCGTACCTGGTCGCGCGCACCAGCCCTCCGCTGGTCGGCGCCGAGCGCCTCGGGTGCGTGGGCGCCGTGGTGGACCCCGACGACCACGAGCGTCTCGTCCGGCTGCTGAGCCACCTGGTGGATCTCGTGGTGGCGCGCCAGCGGGGTGCCACCCTGGGCCGTGCGCCCGGCGGCGGACCCTGCGCGCCGCTCACGCTGCTGCTGGTCGCCGCCGCCGGGCGTGTCCTCGCGGGGCGGGACCCACCCCCCCCCCCGCCCGGCGAGGACGTCGGCGACCTCGTGCACCGCCTGCTCACCGACGGCCCCGCGGTCGGCGTGGTCGTCGTCCTCGCCGGCGACCGCCAGCTCCTCGGGGGGCGCTGGGGTCCCGTGGTGGCCCGGCGGTGGTTGCTGGCGGCGACGGACCCCACCGACCACGTGATGGCTGGCGTCCCCTCCCGCGACGTGCCCTCCCGCATGCCCGCGGGGCGGGTGCTGGTCGTCGGCGGCGAGGCCGGGACGGTGGTGGGGCAGATCGGGCTGCTGGCAGGCGGGACCATCGCCGCGGGCCCGGCGGCTCCGCTGTCGGTCCACGCCACCGCGACCGGTCACCACGGGGCTCCGCCGCCGCGGGTGCCCGGGCTGCCGTCGCGCCTCGGGCTCACCGAGGTGCTGGAGCGCCACCGCCGCGGCCCGACGCTCCCGCGCCCAGAGGGGCCGGCCGAGGAGGCCGAGGAGAGGGGCGCGACGAGGAGGTCCGCGAGCAGGTGGCGGTCGTTCCGCACGCTGCACCGGGCGCCCCGCTGGAGGTCCCCGTCGGGCTCGGCGGGCCGGGCGTCGACGTCGTGGCCCTCGAGCTCGACGTCGGGGACGCCTGGCTGGTCGTGGGCGCTCCGGGCTCGGGGCGCTCGAGCGCCCTGGTGACCGTGGGGCGCTCCGCGCTCCTCCGAGGTCGGGAGGTGCTGGTGGTCGCCGGTCTCCGCTCACCGCTGCGCACCTGGGCCCGCGGCGCCGGCGTGAGCGCGGTGACCTCGGACGACGCCGAGGGGCTGCGCGCCGCGCTGGTCGAGAACGCGCTGGAGGGCAGGGGCAGCGCCACCCCCACCGGCGCCGCGGACGGTCGCGGGCTCGTCGAGAGCGCAGCACCCGAGGAGGCACCTGCCGCGAGCGCCACGGTCGTGCTCGTCGACGACGTGGAGCGCGTCGCCGGTGGTCCGGTCGACGATGTCCTGTGCGCCGCCCTGGACGGTGCGCTGGGACCGTGCGCGGTGGTCGCGGCCGGCTCCCCCGAGGACGTCGTCTCGGCCTACCGCGGCGTGCTGCCCGCGATGCGCCGGTCCCGGCGCGCGCTGCTGCTCCACCCGGTGCCGCCCGGCGCCGGGGAGGTGGGGGGCGTGCGTCTTCCGCCGCCCCGACCAGGGCCGCCCGGGAGGGCGGTGCTGCTGCGGGGAGGGCGCACGAGCGCCGTGCAGCTCGCCTGCCCCGACGCCGGGAGCCCCTAGTCTGCGGTGATGGCTGCACCGACGGAGCGAGCACGCGCCGCCACGACCCGGGTCCGCCGCGCCGGTCCCGGTGACGTCGCGGCGATGCACGAGATGATCTGCGAGCTGGCGCTGTACGAGCGCTCCCCCGAGCTGGTGGTGGCCACGCCCGACGACCTGTCGCGAGCCCTCTTCGGGGCCCCGGCAGAGGACGAGACGGCGGAGCCGGGTGCGTCGGGAGCCGGACCGCCTCCGCCGCGGGAGCCCTCGGTGTTCGCCTTCGTGGCCGAGGCGCTGCCGGGCCGCGCGCCGAGCCGCGACGGCGCCGGGCAGGCCGGCTCACCACCGTGGGCCGTGGTGGGGATGGCGCTGTGGTTCCGGACCTACTCGACCTGGACGGGGCGCCACGGCATCTGGCTCGAGGACCTCTACGTGCGACCGGCCGCCCGCGGCGCCGGACTGGGGCGCCGGCTCCTGGCCGCCCTGGCGCGGGAGTGCGTCGACTCGGGCTACCGGCGTCTCGAGTGGTCAGTCCTCGACTGGAACACCGACGCCCAGGCCGTCTACGCCGCGGTGGGCGCGGGCGACCACGAGGGCTGGAGCACCTGGCGCGTGGACGGCGACGCCCTCGGTGAGCTCGCCGCCTCCGCCTGAGACGTCACAGCCGGCCTCGGTGCCTTTCGAGCGGGGGCTCCGTGTGCCGCCCTTCGGCGTGCCGCACGGACCATGTCCCCGCTCGGCGCCCGCTCGGCGCCCGCGCGGAGCGTCAGGTGAGGGGCGGCGCGTCGTCCCCGCTGGTGACCTGCTGGGCGCTGGGCATCAGCAGCGCCACCACTGCCACCACGGCCGCGACCATGCCCACGACGGCGCCGACCGTGAACGGCCCGCCGAACGCCGGCTGCAGGAGGGGGACCTGCAGGAGCTGCCAGGTGATGACCGGTCCCCGCCCCCAGCGGGCGCCGCGCCAGAGCGCCCGGGCCGAGAAGGCGAGGCCGGCTGCGAGGCCGAGGGCGAGGACGGCGGTGAGCAGGGCGAAGACGACGTCGACGGTTCCCTCGCGGGCCAGGGCGACGAGGTAGACCACCGCGACGACGACCAGGGCCAGCACCTCGAGCAGGGCGATGCCGACGCCCACGACGAGGGCGGCGGGCGGGCGCCCCGTTGCGGGCTCGGGTGCTCCTCTCATGCCCGGGACGCTACTCGGGCGAGGCGGCGCACGACCGCGGCGCCGTGGGGACCCGTGGTGCAGCGGTACCGTGAGGTGACGCACGTGGCGGCCCGACCGCCATGATGCCGATCATTACCACGCAGGGTCAGCGTCTGACTACGCGGGGTGCGTCAAGGCTGTGACGAACGCATGGATAATGTCGCGGCACCCTTGTGCTGGAGCCCGCCGTCTGCGACGCTTCTCCCAGTGAGGCGCTGCCGCGCCCAGACCGGATCCGGTTTCCTCGTGAACTTCTTCACGAGCCGTCCGGCACCATCGCTGCGACGACGAGGAGAACCATCCATGGACTGGCGCCACGAGGCTTCTTGCCTGGACGAGGACCCTGAGCTGTTCTTCCCCATCGGGAACACCGGCCCTGCCCTCCTCCAGATCGAGGAGGCCAAGGCGGTCTGCCGCCGTTGTCCCGTGGTGGACACCTGCCTCAAGTGGGCGCTGGAGAACGGCCAGGACTCTGGCGTGTGGGGTGGCCTCTCCGAGGACGAGCGCCGCGCGCTCAAGCGCCGCACGGCGCGCGCACGTCGCGCCGGCTGAGCCGTCCCACCCCGCTGCGCCGCCGCTAAGCGCCCCGAGAGTCCGCCCTCGCATCGGGGGCGGACCTCAGGCGTGCATGGACCACCACGCTGGTACCGCCGCTGGCGGGACGCTCCCACGTGATGCGCCCGCGCAGCTCCCCCTCGACCAGCGACTGCACGATCCTCAGCCCCAGGCCCCCGCGAGGGTCGAAGCGGCTGGGCAGCCCCTGGCCGTCGTCGGTCACCGTCGCCGTGATCTCGTCGTGGGCCTCGCGCTCGGCCCGCACCACGACGGTGCCGCTCGCCCCGCGCAGGCCGTGCTCGACGGCGTTCGTCACCAGCTCGGTGATGACCAGCGCGAGCGCCGTGGCGTCGTCGGCGCCGACCGTGCCGAAGGACCCCTCACGGACCACCTTCACCTGACCCCGGCGTGAGGCGAGGTCGGCGATGAGCAGCAGCCCGCGACCCATCACGTCGTCGAGGTCGACCGTCTCGTCGAGCCCCCGGGTGAGGGTCTCGTGCACCAGGGCGATGGTGGAGACCCGCCGCATCGCCTCGGCGAGGGCGGCCTTCGCCTCCTGGTTCTCGATGCGGCGCGTCTGGAGGCGCAGCAGCGCGGAGACGGTCTGCAGGTTGTTCTTGACCCGGTGGTGGATCTCGCGGATCGTGGCGTCCTTCGTCATGAGCTCCTGCTCACGGCGCCGCACCTCGGTCACGTCCCGGCACAGCACGAGCGCTCCGGTGCGCCGCCCACCCTCCGTCAGGGGGACGGCCCGCAGCGAGAGCGAGGCACCGCGGGACTCCACGTCGCAGCGCCAGGGCGCCCGGCCCATGAGCACCAGGGGCAGCGACTCGTCGACGGTGTGGCCGGAGTCGAGCAGGCTCGCCGTGACCTCCGCCAGGTACTGACCGACCAGCTCACCGGTCGACCCCAGGCGGCGGAAGTCGGAGCGGGCGTTCGGCGAGGCGTAGAGGACCACCCCCTCGACGTCCAGGCGGACCAGCCCGTCACCGACCCGGGGGGCGCCGCGGCGCTGGCCGGTGCCCGCCCCGATGGTGGGGAAGGCCCCCTCGGCGATCATCCGCGCGAGCGCGTCCGCGCACTGCAGGTAGGTGAGCTCCAGCCGGGACGGCGTCCGGGGGACGCTCAGCGAGGAGTCCCTGGAGAGCACCGCGATGGTGCGGCCGGCGCGGCGGACCGGGATGGTCTCCTCCCGGACCGGGACCCCGTCGAGCCAGTCCGGGTCCGACTCGCGACAGATGCGTCCCGCGGTCCACGCGAGCTCCACCTGGGGGCGCTGCCCGGGCGCGAGGCGGCTGCCGACGATGTCCTCGTCGTGCACGGTCGCTCCCGTGGACGGGCGGGCCTGGGCGACGGCCACGAAACCGCCCTCACCGTCGGGCACCCACAGCACGAGGTCTGCGAAGGAGAGGTCGGAGAGCATCTGCCAGTCGCCGACGAGGAGGTGGAGCCACTCCTCGTCGGCCGGGCTGCTCAGACCGAGGCGGCGGACCAGGGCGGTCAGGGTCGGCATCGCCCCAGCCTAGGTCGGGTCCAGCGGCACGAGGGCGGGTCGTCACGCCTTCGTCCGCTCGGTCCGTCGTCGCGGGTGCGGCCACGGGCGAGCCCGTCCGACGCGGTGGCCCACCGCGCGCGCACTATCGTCGCGGGGTGCAACTGGAGAAGGTCCTGCGGTATCCCGCCGAGCCCGAGGCCGTCGCAGCGCTGCTGGCGGACCCGGACTTCATCGCGGAGGTCTGCGCCGCGTCCGGCGCGCTCGAGTGGCACGTCGACGTCACCGGGACGCCCGAGACGGCCTTCTCGGTGGTGTCCTCGCGCCACCTGCCCGCCGAGGAGGTCCCCGAGCCGGCGCGTCGCCTGCTGGGGCGCAACCTCCGCGTGCGCGAGACCGACAGCTGGGCGGCGCCCGCAGCGGACGGCTCGCGCGAGGGCAGCCTCACCCTGGAGATCCCCGGCGCCCCGGTGAAGGCCCGGGCGACGATGACCCTGCGGTCTGACGGCGAGGGCGGGGCCGTGCAGGTGCTGCACGGCGAGCTCCGCGCGACGGTGCCCCTCATCGGCGCCCGCGTCGAGCGCACCGCGAGCGGGCCGCTGCTCGAGGCCCTCGACCAGCTCGAAGAGCTCGCGGCGCTGCGCCTCGCGCCGCGCGCCTGAACCTCACGACCGGTCGGCGTCGGGTCAGGGACCGGCGAGGTCCTCCAGGAGCCCGGCCACCTCGGACGGGGCGTACCAGAGCAGGTCGCACGCCTCGGCGTCCTCGACCGCGTGCCGCACCTCGTCGGGGTCCGCGAACGACCGACCGTCCGACGACGGCGGCGCCCCCGGACCGTCCAGGAGGGCGGCGACAGCGGCGGCGACGTCCGGCTCGGCGTCCTCCTCGTCGACGTGCACGCTCACGACGGCGTGCCAGGGCAGGTCCGCTGCGAGCACGACGACCGAGAGCGTGGTGGCCCGGCCCGGCACCGGACCGTCCACCGCCTCGGGAAGCTCCTCCTCGTCCGCGGTCAGCACGCGCAGGGGCTGGGCGTGGAAGGGCTGGAGCACCGCGGCGTCGGCGGCCAGCACCACGCGGCGGGCCCGGGACGCGAGCCCGCCCTCCACCGCGTCGCCGCGCGACGCGCGCTCGGCGGCGAGGCGCACGAGGCTGGTCTGCGCCGCGTCGGTCAGGGCCGCCAGCTCGAGCTCCTCGATCTCCTCGCCCGGGTACCACCCGCGCAGGGCCGGCGTCACGGCGTGCACCGGTCCGGCCGCCACCGAGCCGCCGGACAGCGCCGCCGCGGCAGCGGTGAGCGTCAGGGGCACGTAGACGCGCACGACAGCGGTCTCGGTCGATGGTCCGGGGTCGGCGGGCACGACGCTCAGTGTGGCCGACGCACGGGGCCGCCCCGCGACCGGTCGATCGAGGCGGCGAGGTCGAGCAGGCCCCGTCGCAGCGGTGATGGACCGCCGGCCTCGACGACCGTCCGGCCGGCGAGCAGCGCCGCGTCGTAGGCGCCTCGGTCGTCCGGCAGCAGGTGGGGATCTCTGACGCCGGCGTACCGGGCGAGGGTGTCGAGGACCTGGCGCCTCGGTGAGGGACCCACCGCGGAGGCCCTCACCTGGGTGACGACGACGCGTGCCGGCACGTCCGGGGCGACCTCCCCGAGGTCGGCGAGCGCCCGCACCAGGCGCTGCAGGCCGACCGGGTCGCCGGCGCCCACCACCAGCACCTCGTCGGCGCGGCGCAGCGTGGTCACCGTGGCGGCGTTGCGGCGCGGGGCCCGCGTGTCGTATGAGAGCTCCTCGTCCTCCTCGACGGACGCCGCGCAGTCGACGACGACGAAGGTGTGGCGCCGGCGCGCGACGCCGAGCACCGTGCCCAGCGGCGCCTCACCGACCTCCGGCCAGCGGGACGCGCGCGGGAGCCCCGTGAGCACGCGCAGGCCCGGGCTGGTCCTCGGGGCGAGCGCCTGCAGCCGCTCGTCGTCGAGGCGGCCCTCGGCGGCTGATCGGCACGCGGCGGCCAGGCCCGCGCTCTCGTCGAGGAGGCCGAGCGCGAGGGCGATGCTCGCGGCGGTGGTGTCGGCGTCGACCAGCAGCGTCTCGCGGCCGCTCGCTGCCAGGGCGCTGGCCAGGGACGCGGCGACCATCGAGCGGCCCGGAGCGCCCGCGGGCCCCCACACCGCGATGATGCGGGACGGCGCCGGGCGGGGGTCGGCGCGCTGGCCCACGACCGCCTCGGCCCCGCGAGGGGTCCAGCCGTGCGGCGACGGCGCGTCCTGGTCCGGCGCGCGGGGCTGGAGGGCTCCACCGGCGCTCGACGTCGCTGCCACCTCGGTCCCGTGGGGCCCGTGCGGACCGGGTGGGTGAGAGCCGGCGCGGCGTCCGAGCGCGGCGATCGCCGCCGAGACCGTCGCGGCGACGCCCTCCCACGGTGCGTCGGCGTCGAGCAGCGCGTCGACCCCGAGCCCGCTGAGCCTGCCGTCCTCGCCGGCCGCGCGACGGACGCCGATGACGGCCACCCCGCAGTCGTGGAGGGTGGCGACGGCGACCGCGTCGAGCCGGTGGAGGTCTCCGGAGACCAGCACCGCGCGCCCGTGACCGGCGGCCGACGCCGCGAGGAGCTCGGCGAGGTCGGCGCAGCGGCGCACCACCGTCAGGCCCGGGGCGCCCTCGAGGGTGGTGACCAGCCGGGCCTCCGCGGCCCCGGTGACCGCCACCAGCAGCGGGGTGGGCTCGCTCACCGGGGCGCCGGCGTGGTGCCGGGCACCAGGAGGACGGCGACGTCCACCCCGGCGGCTCTCGCCGCGAGCGCCCGCGCGATCTCCTCGTCGTCGAGCAGGACGGAGACCGTGCGCGCGCTGGAGCCGGCGAAGGCGCCGTCCTGAGAGCTGACCTCCGAGACCTCCACCGCCCGGCTGAGGATCTCGGGCACGGGCGCGCTCTCCTGGCCCGGGGCCGGTCCCGGCGAGCCCGGCTGCGTGCTCGTCGGGGTCAACCACACGTCGACACGGGCGCCCTTCACCATCCCGGACGGGAGGGCGCCGTCCACGGGGAGCCCGAGAGGGGTGCGGGCGAGCCGTGAGGCGTCCCCGACAGCGCTGGCAGGGACGAGCTCGCCGGGCCCGACGGTGCGCAGGGCGACCGAGCCGGCCGGTGGGGGCTCGGCCGCGGGGAGGTAGCGCCCGCCGGCGCCCTCGAGGCGCACCTGGACGGCGACGAGGTCGCCCGGGCCCACGTCGTCGCCGGCGGCGAGGGTCTCTCGCGCTGACCACACGCCGGAGGTGGTGGACGCGGCGGCGGCGAGACGGCCGCCGGCCACGACGGCGCCCAGGACCAGGAGGACCCCGACGACCAGGCGGGGGTCGCGCCAGGTCGGGGCCTTCAGGCGGGGGGCGAGCACACGCTCGGCAGGGGTCATCGTGCCACGGTGGTGCACGCCGTCCCGCGCCGGTGACCGCGCGGGCGAGGCGTGACCCGTGCGGGTGATCATCGAGCGCACCGGTGGGCGCACCCGCGACCCTGCGTCGCGCGGCGCCACGCTGCGCACGGTCCCGTGGACGCACGCCGCCACGAGACGGCTCCCGTGCCAGACTCTCCCGCGTGGCAGCCCGGTTCCTCCCCCTCGCCGACGTCGCCGAGGTGCTCGCCGTCTCCGCCTCGCAGGCCTACGCCCTCGTCCACTCCGGCGAGCTGCCGGCCATCAAGGTCGGTGGCCGGGGGCAGTGGCGCGTGGAGGCCACGGTGCTGGAGGACTACATCGCGGGCAAGTACGAGCAGACCCGCGCGATGGTGGCGGCGCGGCCCGCCGAGGCCTCCCTCGACGCCGGCACCGGCACCGCCGCGACGAGCGGCTGAGGCTCAGGCCGCCGAGCGCACGCCGAGCACGGCCGAGAAGGGCACCGATGCCACCCCGGTGACCGCGGCGCGGCGGCGGACGACGTCGGCGGGGTGCACGGCCACGTCGACGTGGTCGCTCCCCACCCGGTCCAGGGTCCCGGTTAGGTCGCCCGCGGCCAGCATGACGGTGACCGCGGAGCGGTCCCGCGCCAGCGCCCGCAGGGCGGCGCCCCACCCGAGGCGCCGCTCGACCTCACCGGCCGCGAGGCCCTGGGCCGCGCCGAGGTCCTGGAGGTGCTCGACGGCGCCGAGACGGACGAGGACCTGGGACGCGGCGCCCCCTCCGGACGCCGCCGGCGCAGCGGTCAGGAGCAACCACCCCGGCGCTGCAGCGGCGAGGGTGCCCCGCAACCACCGGCCGTCCAGCAGACGCAGTGACGCCAGGCCACCGACCTGTCCCCTGAGCCGATCCACCAGGGCCGTCCGGGCGAACTCTGCCCTCACCAACGCCGCCACCTCCGCGGAGGCGTCGGCCGCCTCCGCGGCCGCCATCTGGCCCTCGAGGTCGTCGAAGAGCGCTTCCCACCGCATGAGCCTCACCGTAGGTGACCTCGCGGTGGACGCACGGTTGCCAGCGGGCTTCCGCGGCGCGGCCTGGGCACGATCTCAGCGTCAAGAGACACCGTTGACCTCTGATTGACTCTCAGAGACATCAAACGAGGTCAAACAGCATCAAAGAAGGGTTCGACCATGGAGCACCCCTCTCGCACCAGACCGCTGGCGGCACGACGACGCAGCGGCGCCGGCGCCGTCCTGATCGTGCTGCTGGCGGGCAGCACCAGCGCCGCAGCCCTGCTCGTCGCACGGTGGCCCGGCACCACGACGGGCCACGAGACCGTCCGCGACCTGCTCACCCGACCGCGCCAGCTGGACGAGGTGCTCGGCGAGCTCGCCGCGGGCGCCGCCCTGCTGGTCCTGCTCGCCACCGCGCTGAGCACCCTCACCTCCGTGGCGCTGGCAGCGAGGGCCCGCGCGAGGCCGGGAGCGCACCGCCCTGCGGTCCTCGAGGTGGCGCTCACCCCAGCCTTCCTGCGCAGGCTCGCAGCGACGGCGCTCGGCGTCGGCGTCCTCACCGGTGCCGCCGCGACGGGAGCCTCTGCCGCCGCGCCCCAGGCCCCCACGGTCTCGGCGCCCCTCGTGCCCTCGTGGCCGACCGCCGGTGAGACCCCGGCCCCGGACGCCGCCGCCGCCGCACCACCGCTGCACGCTGATGAGGGCGTCGGCGTCGTGGACGCCGCCACCGCTGCTGACGACGTCGTGGTCGCCCCGGGCGACACCCTCTGGTCCATCGCCGCCGCGCACCTGCCCGAGGGCGCCGCTCCGGGCGCGGTCGCCGCGCAGTGGCCTCGATGGTGGTCGGCGAACCGCAGCGTCGTCGGGGACGATCCCGACCTCATCCGTCCCGGCCAGCAGCTCCGGGCACCTGCCGGGAGCACCCGATGAGCCTGGCCCCGGCAGAGCTGAGGGCCTGGCCGGTCCCCCTCAGCGAGCCCCAGCCGGCCACGTCGAGCCCGGTGATCACGCTCCACCGCGGCCTCTCGCAGGACGTCCTCCCCCTGGCACCGCCGCTCTTCCCCGGGCAGGGAGAGAGCGACCTGCTGAGAGCGACGGCGCGCCGGCGCGGGCGCGTCCCCGTGGCGTCGCGGCCACCCACGCTGACCGTCGTCCCGGCGTGGGACGAGGACGACGACGGTCCCCGCGCCACGCCAGCGCGGGACCTGCCCGACGCGCAGGAGCTGGCCCGTACCATCGCCGGCACCACGCTCGAGGTCCTGACCGGAGCCCGGCCCGCCTCTCAGCTGCTGCGCTGGATGGCCGCCGACGTCCACGCCCAGGTCTCCGCGCGGTGCGCCGCGGCCGCTGCAGGTCGGCGCCCTGGCGCGGCGATCCCCCGCACGGCCGTGCGGGGGATGACGTCCTGCGCCCCGAGCGAGAACGTCGTGGAGATCGCCGCCGTGGTGGTGATCGCCCCGCGCATGAGGGCGATGGCGCTGCGCATGGAGGGCTGGGACGGGCGCTGGCGGGTGACCGCGCTCGAGCTCCGGTGAGCCGGCCGCACCCCAGCGCCGCCACCGCCCGTCCCCCCTCGGCAGAGACGTCAGCGCGGGCTGGCGTCAGCGACCGTCGCGCTCCGCAGCCCGGCGGGCGCGGCGGTTCCCGCTCCCGGCTCCGTCACCACCGAGCCCCTCCCGGTCCCCGCCGGTGACCTCCACGTCCCCGTCCGCCGTCGGTGCGCTGTAGCTCAGGTGCTCCGTGTCCTGCACCGGCACGTCCAGGCCCGGAGCGACGAGGAGCGGCTCCGCCTCCGCCTGCGGGGAGCCCCCCCCGTTGCGGCGGGTCCACTCTGGCACCGAGGGCGGTGCCTGACCGGTCAGGGGTGCCGCCGCGTCGGGAGCCTGCAGGGGCGGCGCCACCTGCACCTCGAGGTGGAACACGTACCCGACGGACTCCTCCTTGATGGCCTCCAGCATCGCCTGCCAGAGCAGGAACCCCTCCCGCTGGTACTCCACGAGCGGATCCTTCTGCGCCATGGCACGCAGGGAGATGCCCTCCTGGAGGTAGTCCATCTCGTACAGGTGCTCACGCCACTTGCGGTCGAGCACCGAGAGGACCACCCGGCGCTCGAGCTCCCGCATCGCATCGGGTCCCAGGGCGGCCTCCCGCGCGGCGAGCTGGGTCTGCGCGTCGGAGAAGATCTCCGTGATGATGAGGTCGGTGGACAGGGCGCTGCGCCCGCCGTGCTCCTCCTCGACCTCCTCGACGGTGATGGTCACCGGGTAGAGGCTGCGCAGCGCCGTCCACAGCTGGTCGAGGTCCCAGTCGCCGGGGAACCCGTCGGACGTGGCGGAGGTGACGTAGGAGCGCAGCGTGTCCTCGAGGAAGTGACCGATCTGCTCGTGGAGGTCCTCGCCCTCCAGGACGCGCTTGCGCTGCGCGTAGATCACGGTGCGCTGGCGGTTGAGCACGTCGTCGTACTTCAGGACGTTCTTGCGGATCTCCACGTTCCGCGACTCGACCTGGCTCTGGGCGCTGGCGATGGCCCGCGACACCATCTTCGACTCCAGCGGCACGTCGTCGGGGATCCCCGCCTTCGAGAGCAGCATCTCGGCGGCCCCGGAGTTGAACAACCTCATGAGGTCGTCCGTCATCGACAGGTAGAAGCGGGACTCCCCCGGGTCGCCCTGGCGCCCAGAGCGCCCGCGCAGCTGGTTGTCGATGCGCCGTGACTCGTGCCGCTCGGTCCCCAGCACGTAGAGGCCTCCGAGCTCGAGGACCTCGTCGTGCCCGGACGCCACCGCACGGTGGGCGCGCTCCAGCGCACCGGGCCACTCCTCGTCGTAGGCCGCCTCGTCATCCGTGGGGTCGAGGCCGCGCTCGTTCATCTCCGCCACGGCCAGGAACTCCGCGTTGCCCCCGAGCATGATGTCGGTGCCGCGGCCAGCCATGTTCGTGGCCACCGTGACCGAGCCCTTGCGGCCGGCCATCGCGATGATCGCGGCCTCACGAGCGTGCTGCTTCGCGTTCAGCACCTCGTGAGGTACCTGGCGAGACCGCAGCTGCTGAGCCAGGTACTCGCTCTTCTGCACCGACGTGGTGCCGACGAGGACCGGCTGCCCGGTGCTGTGCCGCTCGGCGATGTCGTCCACGACCGCCTCGAACTTCGACACCTCGGTCTTGTAGACCAGGTCGGGCTGGTCCTTGCGGGCCATGGGCCGGTTCGTCGGGATCACGACGACGCCCAGCTTGTACGTGGAGTTGAACTCCGCGGCCTCCGTCTGCGCGGTGCCCGTCATCCCCGACAGCTTGCCGTAGAGGCGGAAGTAGTTCTGCAGGGTGATGGTGGCCAGCGTCTGGTTCTCCGCCTTGATGGCCACGCGCTCCTTGGCCTCGATGGCCTGGTGCATCCCCTCGTTGTAGCGACGCCCGGCCAGGATGCGCCCGGTGTGCTCGTCGACGA
>JBBSRD010000012.1:0-19425 GCA_038243415.1 Actinomycetales bacterium
CCACGACGTGCGGGCCGTCGTCCGCGACGCCGACGCCGCGCTCTACCGCGCCAAGCACGACGGTGGGTGCTGCTCGCGGGTCGCCGAGCCCGGTGAGGGAGACGTCCGGGACGCGCTCCCGGCTCCGGGACCGCCCCACGGCTCGGGGTCTGACGCCCCGCGCACGGGCACGTCCCCGGTCGCCCTGGGTCACGAGCTGGTCACGACGCTGTGACGGCGACGCGTCAAGGCCGCGCTGAGGAAAGCACCACGTGGACATCGACGTCAGGCTGTCCTGCGCCCGGGAGCTGGACGCCGGGATGCCCGGGGAGGCCGTGCTCGGGGAGATCAAGAGGTCCCAGGAGTTCGCCGACAGCTCCGTGCGGGAGATCTCCGTCCGACTGCTGCGAAACCTGCCGGGCCCCGGGGCGAGGTGCTGGACGCAGAACGCGTCCCGCGGCACGACGGTGGGGTGGGTCGAGCAGAACGTCCTCGCCGCCCGCATCACCTTCGCCTCCTCGTCGGAGTACGGGGTGCGCTCCGGCGTCACCGGCGTGGAGGGGCAGCGCATCGACACGGGCTCCCGGCCCGTCGCGCTCACCCTCGGCCCGGCCGAGCGCCGGTTCGTGCCCGACCCCCCGCTGGCCCCGGGCCGGCACGTGGTGACGGCGTTCGCGAGCACGTCCGCCGTGCTGCAGGTCGAGTCGGCGGTCTTCACGGTGAGCTGAGCCGGCGCTGGCGAGCGCCGAGAGGTGGATGGCCGCAGGCGCGGTTCGCCCGGGCCGCAGGACCCGTCGGAGCGGTGCTCCGGCAGGTCCCGCGGCCCGGGCGAGGAAGGCCGGGGTGAGGGGTGCGGTGGTTCAGGCCCCGGTGGTCTGGCGCGAGCCACCGGTGGTGCCGTCGGCCACGTGGGCGCCCTCGGGACCGTCGGTCGTGGAGCGTGCGGAGACACCGTCGTCGTGGGTCATGAGGTAGGCCGGGTCCTCCAGGCCGCTCTTGACCCGGGCGATCTTGAAGATGACCAGACCGAACCACGCCTTGGCGAAGATGTCGGCGAAGGAGTACCCGATGTTCTTGAGGACGAAGCCGTCAGCGCCCTCGAAGAAGCTGAAGCCGAACGAGCCGAAGATCGGGAAGAGGTAGGCGATCGGGTACACGCCCCAGAAGCCCACCAGCATGAGCCGCAGCATCTTGATGGTGTGCTGCACCTCGACGGGCTGCGTCTCGATGGAGCGGGAGAGCTCGACGAACAGCACGTACAGGATGTACGCGAAGGGGATCGCGGACGCGAAGCCCCAGATGGCGCGGGGCAGGATCTCGAGGGTGATCTCGCCGGGGTAGCCCAGGATGATCATGAGCGCCGAGGCGGGCACCAGCTTGAAGAGCAGGCTCTTCTGCTGCTTCCTGCCGACGTTGAGGACGGCGACCGTCTCGACGAGGAGCAGCGGCACGGTGAGGAGCCAGTCGACGTAGCGGTATCCCTCGTTGAACTGGACGTTCGACAGGGCGTGCACCGCCTCGACCGTCGCGCCGGCGGGGTAAGCCTCGTTGAAGTTGTCGAAGATCCTGAAGTAGTGGTATGCCGCGATGCTGCAGACGATCGCCGAGATGATGACGGCGTTGCGGTAGGAGGGGCGCACGCTGCGCGAGGAGATGAACAGGAACAGCGCGGTGAACAGCAGGGAGGCGATGGACAGGGAGAGCACGTTGTAGACGGTGGCCTACTGGTCCGCGCTGAGCGCGGCCGGTGCGGCCTGGTTCATGAGCATGGAAGCTCCTCAGGTGATGGGCGGCGTCGCCCAGCCTTGCACCCCCGTTCGGGGCATCTCGTCACGCACGGTCGATCAGTGGACACCCCTGAACGCCAGTCGGTTCGCGGTGACGCAGGTCACGACGACGCATCGTCGCCGCGGGGCCTACCGTCGCGAGGATGACCCGCTCTGGCCGCCTGACCGTGTGCGTCGACCTCGAGGTGCTGATCCCGTCCGAGCAGGAGGCACCGATGACCCGTGCGATCCGGGCTGCGGTCTCCTCTGCGGTGGCGTCAGCCGTGCTCGGTCCGGCGCGGTGGGAGGAGGCCGCCGGCGGCGAGGACCTCGTGGGGCAGTGGCGCATCGACCAGCGCGGCGCCCCGCTGGACGGGCGGCGGGCACGACGCTTCACGATGAGCGTCCTGGCCGACGACGGAGGCGACGTCCTCGACGAGGTCCGGTGGGCGGCCATCGGTGCGGTCTGCCCGACGGCCCGTGACGAAGACCGCCGCATCGAGGCCGGTGAGAGCGTGCCGTTCGTGGCCGACGCGTTCCCCTGGTCCGGCGGCGCTCACATCGCGGACGACGCAGGCGACGTGAACGGGGAATGACCGCCTGACCCCGTCGACGCGTCAGCGCCGATGCCTCCGGTGGCGGTGCGTCGTCTCGACAGCCGCCTCGAGCGCCATCATCGGCAGCTCGCCGGGGCACTCGTCGGTCGATCCGCCGACAGCCGCCTCGATCACCGGGCGCAGGTGGCCCCACGAGCGTGGGTGGGCGTGGGCGTAGCGGCTCAGCGTCGCGGCGGCCTCCTCGGCGTCCAGACGTCGTGCCAGCGCCGGCACGGGCCGACGGCTGCCCACCTGCACGCGCACCCGCGGATCGGCCTCGACGTCGCGGAACCACTGGGCGCGGGCGCCGGACCCGGAGACGACGACCCACGTGCCGGGGGCGGGGCGCTCGACGACCTCCAGGACCACGGAGCGTCGGCGCCCGGAGGTGCGCCCGGTGTGCTCGAGCATCAGCAGCCGCGAGCCCAGAACCACCCCGAGCCTGGCGCGGTAGAGCCGGATCGAGGCGCGCACGAGCCACCGCGTCCGCAGCAGCGCCGCGCCGAGGGCCGTCGGGAGGTCCGTGCGCTGCCCCGTCACCCTCGTGATCGTCCCTCCGCTCAGGAGCGCTGTCGAGGGTGTGCCCGCGCTCGACACCTGGTCGGCACCGGAGCATGCTGGCCGAGGTGATCTTCATGACGCACGCCGTGCCCGCGCCGCTGCGGGTCTTCGTCGCGAGCGCCCACGGGTACGCGGTACCGGCGAACCCCACGGGGCTGCACCGCGGCCTGCCGTCACGCCACCTGACCCTCGTCGTCGAGCTGGCCTCGCCGCTGGTCGTCGACGGTCTGGACGAGCCGGTGCGGGCGCACGGCGTCGTCGCAGGCCTGCACCTGTGCGTCGCCCGCATCGATGCCTCGCTCCCGCAGGAGGGCCTGCAGTACGCGCTGACCCCGCCGGCGGGACGGGCCCTGGGCGTGAGCGCCGGTGCGCTGCACGGCCGGGCCGTCGACCTGCGCGACGTCGTCGGCGACTGCGGGGACGACCTCGTCGACGCGCTGCTCCGGGCTCCGGGCTGGCAGGAGCGCTTCGCGCTGGTCGACGCCGCCCTGCTGGCTCGCCTCCGAGCGGTGGGCTCTCGGCCGCTCGTCACCCCTGAGGTCGCCGAGGCGTGGCGCCTGGTCTTTGCCGGCGACGGGCGGTCCCGCGTCGGCGAGCTCGCCGACCACGTGGGGTGGGGCCGGCGCCACCTCAGCGAGAGGTTCCGCCTGGTGACGGGGCTGACCCCTCAGCAGGCGCGCGTCGTCGCCCGCTTCGAGGCCGCACGTCGGTTGCTGCTCTCCCCCGCGAGGCCCCCGCTGGCCGACGTCGCGGGGGCCTGCGGCCACGCCGACCAGGCCCACCTGGCGCGGGACTTCAAGCGTCTGGCCGGCTGCACCGTCACCACGTGGCTGGCCGAGGAGCTCCCCTTCGTCCAAGACACCACGCTCCTCGAGGCGGCAGGGTCTCCCGCATGAGCGATCACCGCGACCCCCTCACCCCGCCCACCCCCACCGTGTGGCCCAGCGTGGGGTTCACCGACGTCGACGCCGGCATCCGTTTCCTCACCGAGGGTCTCGGGTTCGTCGTCACCGCCCTCCACCGCGACGACGCCGGAGCGGTCGAGCACGCAGAGGCCCGCTGGCCCGACGGCGGCGGCGTCATGTTCGCCTCGCGCGGCAAGCCGGGTGACTGGGGCGCCCTGGGGCCGTCCGGCGTGTACGTCGTCGCGGCCGAGGCTGCCACCGTCGACGCCGCCCGGGCTCGTGCCGGCGCCCTGCCGGGGGTCGAGGTGGTGAAAGAGGTGCACGACACGGACTACGGATCGCACCAGTGCGACCTCCGCGACCACGACGGCAACCTGTGGACCGTCGGCACCTACCGCGGCGCCTGATCCGACAGCACCACCACACCGGGAGGGGACCATGACCGTGCGCCGCGTCGTCACCGACCTGCCGAGCCGGGGACTGCCGGAGTCCGCGACCTTCTACCGCCGCGTCCTCAGGATGGAGCCGGTGATGGACCAAGGATGGATCGTCACCCTGGCGGACCCATGGAACCGGGCGCGCAGATCAGCATGATGACCCACGACGAGACCGCTCTCGTCATCCCAGCAGTCTCCGTGGAGGTTGACGCCGTCGACGCGGCCGAAGCGGCGGCTCTCGAAGCGGGCCGCGAGGCGGCCCACCCCTTCACTGACGAACCACGGGGCGTGCGCCGGTCCCTCGTGCGCGACCCGGACGGGAACGCCGTCAGGACGCTCAGCCACCGGTGACGGGCGGACCCCGACCGATCCACGACGACCTCCACCGGTTGCCGGTCGTCCGGCAGGTTCCCAGGGCGACGCGGCGGGTCATGGCAGCTCCGTCTCGACGAGGTCGGCGCAGGCGAACGACAGGTTCTGGACCATGGTGGGCATCCCGAGGCCCGTGGCGAACCGGACCAGCGGCATCGTGGCGGCGAAACGGCCGAAGGTCGTGGTCTCACGGGTATGGACCACGAGGGTGCCGCTGTCGAGCGGCACGAGGTCGAAGGTGTGCGACCCGCCGTAGCGCTCGCCCCACCACATCTCCCAGCACACGTGGTGCTGCTCCGCCGCGGCCAGCACCACGTCCATCGGGCCGCCCGGCACGCCGGTGTCGATCCTGGTCTCGTGGCGCCCGTCGAGCACCCGCAGACCAGCCTTCTCCGCCGACAGCCCCCTGCTGGTGCTCGTCACGTCGGAGGCCGCGGCCTGCACGACGCCGAGAGGGGTGGCGATCCAGTGCTCCAGGCGCAGCGAGGCGAGGCACCGGCCCCGCGTCGCCGGCGCCCCGCGACGAGCGTGAACCCGTGTCGGCCGAGCAGCCGCGCGGCCGGCCCGCCGAGGCCGACCAGCCCGAGCAGCAGGTGCCCGTGGGTCACCGACGTCGGCGGTGCGCGTCATGACCTCCGTCGTCTCCATGGCCAGCAACCGAGGTTGACGGATCGAGCATGTCAATGCTCGTTGCTGGGGCGGCTCCGGCTCGGAGAGTCCTCAGGCTCGCACGGTGCTCCGAAGCACCTCGCTCAACCGCTGGTTCGGTCCAGGGACGGTTCGGCACTCGCGAGCGGGGACCTGGCGTGCACGACACGCCGCAAGAAGCCGCAGCAGGTCCCCGCTCGGCGGCTGGAGGTCAACGTCGCCCACCTCAGCTCGAAGCACGTCGGTCCTCGTCCGCCGACCGCGACGCTCACCCCTCGTCCACCTCGTCGTCGATCCCCTCAGCGGTGACGGCGTCCCACACCGTTGCCTCGCCGGAGTCCTCCCCCTCGGCCAAGGCGCCGGCGTGCTCCTGCTGCAGCCGTGTCCGTGGCTCGAGGTAGTCAGACAGCGGGCCGAGCTCCGGCTGGGACGACGCGTCGCCCACGGCGCGGGCCCCGACCGCGTCGGCCAGGTCGAGGGCGGCCTCGTGCCCGAGCCCGGAGGCCAGCGCGACCACCAGGGCGGCGCAGTACGCGTCCCCGGCGCCGACGCTGCTGACGACGTCGACCTCCCGTCCGGCCACCCGTGCCACCTCCTCACCGCGGACGAGCAGCGCCGACCCGCCCGACCCGTAGGTGACGGCGACGAGCCGCGCAGCCGACAGCGCGGGGATCGCGGCGTGCTCGGTCTCGTTGACGATGATCAGGTCGCAGCGCTCGACCAGCGCGGCCGGCAGGTTCTTCGCCGGGGCGGCGTTCAGGGCGAAGAACCCCTTCGTCCGACGTGACGCCTCGAGGACCACGTCCACGTCGACCTCCAGCTGGCAGAGCACCGTCTCGTCGGGGCCGAGCTCGACGCCCTCGAGGCTGACGTGCCCGTTCGCGCCGGTGCACACGACGATCTGGTTCTCCCCGCCGGCGTCCACCGCGATGAGGGCCGTCCCGGTGGGCTCGCCGACCCGGCGCACCCCGCTGACGTCGACGCCCGCGGCCGCCATGCTGGCCAGCACCGCAGCGCCGTCCGCGTCGTCGCCGACGGCGCCGATCATCCGCGAGCGCCCGAGCAGGCGCGCCGCGGCGACGGCCTGGTTGGCGCCCTTCCCGCCGGGCTGCTCGTGGAGGACGGCCCCTCCCACGGTCTCGCCGGGGCCGGGCAGGCGCGCGCCGACGGCGGTGATGTCCCGGTTGATGCTGCCCACGACGGTCAGGGCCAGTCCTGCGTCTCCGGCGGAGGGGGCAGGCGCGAACCGCCGCAGCGTCCGGACGAGCAGCGGCGCGAAGGGCTCCTCGAGCGCGAGCACCACGCGGCAGCGGGCGCCTGCGACGTCGGGGTACCCGGCGTAGCGGCCCCGCATGTCGCACACGGTCTGGCCGCGACCGGGCCCGTCGGTGGTGTCGACGACGGCCCGCACGGTCGGGGCGAGCGCCAGCCGGACGTGGCCCAGCGCGACGGCGACGGCCAGCGGGTCGTGCAGGGCCGCGGCGCGGTGACCCACCACGCCGGCGTAGAAGCCCAGGTAGTGCTCGAGCATCGCGGCGACGGCGGGCATCGCCGGCTGGTCCAGGGCGGCGATCTCGGCCACCCGATCCTCGTCGAGCAGGTGGTCCATCGTCACGTCCAGCGGCACGAGCGTGACGTCCCAGCCTGCGGCGAGCACCTCCGCGGCCGCCTCGGGGTCGCCGGCGATGTTGGCCTCCGCGGCGGGCGTCGCGTTGCCCGGGGCCAGAGCGGCTCCGCCCATGACGGTCACCCCGGCGACCAGCGTCGTCAGCGAGGGCTCGGCGCGCAGGGCCAGCGCGAGGTTGGTCAGCGGTCCGATCGCGACGACGTGGAGGCGCCCGGGGTTCTCGCGGGCGAGACGGACCAGCATCTCGGCGGCGTGCTCGCCCACCGGGTCGGCGCCCGCCCGCGGGAGCTCCACGCCGCCGATGCCGTTGTCACCGTGGACCCGGGCCGCCCCGCCGTCGTAGGAGGACGTCAGCCGGTCGTGGGCGCCGACCGCGACGGGCACGTCGGAGCGCCCCAGCAGGGCGAGCAGGTCGAGGGTGTTGCGGGCCGCTGTGGCGGCGTCGATGTTGCCGCTGACCGTGCCCACGCCCAGGAGGTCCGCGGAGCCCGGCGAGGCGACGAGGTAGGCGAGGGCCAGCGCGTCGTCGACGCCGGTGTCGCAGTCGAGGTAGACGGGGAGAGGTGCTGCGGCGTCCATGGATGTCCTCGGGAGGGAGCTCGGGGAACGTGCGGGCCCACAGATTCCCACGGACGACGACCTCGAGCCTGCGTGCGGCACCATCGTCGGGACGGATGACGGCTCAGCCCTCGGCGCGGGGGCACCTCGAGCAGACGAGGTCGACGATGTTCACGCTGGAACGCTCCCTCGCTGGGAGAGCGCGCTCCAGACGTCTGTCGCGGAGCCCTGGACGGACGTCTGGCCCGACGTCGACAGGGAGACCGCTGGGTATCGCGGCCTCCTGAGCGGCTTCCTCGAGTCCATCGAGAGCCGTGACCTCCAGGTCGACGTCGTGGAGCTCGGCGACGGGACCGTCAGGACCACGGACCGCCCCGGGTGGTCGTCCATCACGTGGCTCGTGCCGGACGACGAACGGGGGTCGCCGTCGGCCCTGGAGTAGCGCACCCGGTAGTGGTCGCGTGTCGTCCTCGACGCCGCAGCGCCGCACCCTCACACTGGGAGCAGGAGGCCTCCATGAACGGCACCGTCGCCACCAGCCCCGCCCGCTCCACCGGCCAGGAGCGGCCCCGTCACGCCCTGCGCGCACGCGTCGCGGCCGCGGCTCTGGTTCGTGGACTTCTCCGACGCGAGCCCGCAGGACTGGTCGGCCGGCAGGGACACCTACAACGTCGTCTTCCTGCTGGAGGACGGCACGCCGAAGCCGGAGATCCTCGGGCTCTTCGTGGGTGGGGAGCGGTTCGCCAACGCCTCGGTCCGCCGCGTCTACGCCGAGCTGCTGGGTCGTGAGCCCGACGGGGACGCGCGGTACTGGACCGACAGGATCCCCCGCGGCATGGCCGTGGAGTGGGTGGAGCAGAACGTCATGGCCTCCGAGGAGTACGGGGGGCGGGCGCAGGACGCGTCATGGGTGGCCGAGCACCTCTACCCCGACGTCCTCGGCCGTCCCGGTTCCCGCGCGGAGGGCGAGTACTGGGCCTCGCGCGTCGGGCAGCTGGGCCGCCTCGGGGTGGTGCGCGCCATCTGGTACTCCCCCGAGGGTGTCGGCGGGCGGGTGGCGGACAACTACGCCGAGCTGCTGGGGCGCCCCGCCAGCGCCGGGGAGGTGGACTGGTGGCGCGCCAGCGAGGCGCGCTCGGACCTGGCCACCCGCGTCGCCATCGCCGCCTCGCCGGAGTACGCCAGAGCCCTCGCACCCGGCACCCACCCGGTCACGGCGGACACCAAGAGGGCTGCCGACCTCCTCGACGCGGTGGGCTACCGGCGCTGGGACCTCGTCCACTCCCTCATGATGCCGGAGTCCCAGGCAGCGATCGGCGGCGAGGACGGCCTCTCTGCCGCGCGTCCGGGCCTGGTCCGCGACCTCGGCGCCCTCGCGAAGATCCCCCGCCGCGGGTACACCGCCACGATCGTCGACGAGCGGGCCACCGCGGTCACCGTGGCCGGGGACGTGCAGCGCGACGGGGTCGCGACCTTCGAGACCGCCTCCCTCGGGGTGAGGGGCACGCCGTCGGACAGGACACCTCTCGTCGACGTCTCCGTGCCCACGGTGGGCCTGGCGCTGGAGCCGGCCGACCGCACCCTGGACCGCGGGGAGCCGCTGACGCTCGCCGTGGACCGTCGGGGGCAGGGCGCCTGGGTGACGCTCCTCGTGGACGGGCGCCTCGACGACCTGCCCCGCGAGGCCGGCCGGACGCAGACCACCTTCACCGTGCCCGCGCCCCCGCAGGACTGGCCGCGACGCAGCGTCGTCACCGCGGTCGCCCAGCTCGACGACGGGCGCCTGCAGGCGGAGTCCGCGGTGTTCACCCGCAGGTGACCGGGCGGACTCCCCCACCGTGGACGGCTCGCTGCCGGATCGTGTGGCAACCTCGGTGGTGACGGCGCCGTCGCCGTCGCACCGTCCCGAGAGGGGGTCGTCGTGTCACCGCAGGAAGCATTGTCGCCGAGAGGCTCTGCGCTCCCGTCGCGCGCCGAGGTCGTCGTCATCGGCGGAGGCGTGCTCGGGGCGTCCGTCGCCCTGCACCTGACGCGCGCCGGGGTCCGCGACGTCCTGGTCATCGAGGCCGGCGAGGTCTGCTCCGGCTCCTCCGGCAAGCCGATCGGCGGGGTGCGCGCGCAGTTCTCCGACGCGCTCAACGTCGCCCTGGCGGCCCGCAGCCTGAGGTTCTACGAGCGCCTCCACGCCGAGGTCGGCATCGGCCTCGACCAGGTGGGCTACCTCTTCCTCCTGCGCCAGGCCGGTCACGTCGCGAGCTTCGAGGCCGCCGCCGCGGTGCAGGCCGGCCACGGGATCGAGTCGCGGATCATCGACGTGGGCGAGGCCCGAGCCCTCTTCCCGTACGTGGACCCCGCGCCCTTCATCGGCGCCGCGTGGACCCCGCGCGACGGGCACGCCCGCCCCCGGGCCGCCGTCGCGGCGATGGTCGGGCAGGCCACGAGGGGCGGGGCCACCGTGGTGGACCGGTGCTCCGTCACCGGCATCGACGTCAGCCGCAGCGAGATCACCGGCGTCCGCACCGACGCCGGCACGGTCGCGACCTCCACCGTCGTGTGCGCCGCCGGGGCGTGGTCGCGGCGCATCGGCGCGATGGCCGGCGTGGACCTGGAGGTCGAGCCGGTCAAGCGCCAGATCGTGCTGACCAGCGCCCCGCGCCCCGCCGTCCGGATCCCGTTCACCATCGACGCGTCGACCACCTTCTACGCGCACGGCGCCGACAGCGGTTCCAGCAGGGGCCTGCTCATGGGCATGTCCGACCCCGCCCAGGCCGTGGGGTTCGAGCGCGCCTACGACCCGGCCTGGACGCCGGGCCTGCGCGACCTCGCCCGAGGGTGCGCCCCGGCGCTCGCCGACCTCGAGGTGAGGGAGGGCTGGGCCGGGCTCTACGAGCAGACGCCCGACGCCAACGCCCTCATCGGCGAGGCGCCCGGCGTCGGCCGCTTCCTCTACGCCACGGGCTTCTCCGGGCACGGGTTCTGCCAGGCCCCCGCCGCCGGCGAGGTGGTCGCCGACCTCGTCCTGGGCCGCGCGCCCTTCGTCGACGTGAGCCCCCTGCGCGCCGAGCGCTTCGCCCAGAGCGCCCCGGTGCTCGAGGCCAACATCGTCTGAACCGTTCTCCACTCTTCCCGACCGAACGACCACCTGACCGAGAGGCTCCTCCGTGACCACCAGCACCACCGCCCCGACCTCCTCGACGCTGCAGAACAGCGGCGACGACCTGCGCGCGATGGCGACCGCAGCCCTGGAGGCGTGCGGCGCCGACACCACCGCCCTGCCCGGCTCGACGACCATCGAGGTCACCAGCCCCATCACCGGCGACGTCGTCGCCAGCGTCCCGCGCGCCGACACCTCCGACGTCGAGGCCGCGATCGCCGCAGCGCACGAGACGTGGCTGGAGTGGCGCTCGATCCCGGCGCCGGTGCGCGGGTTCGTCGTCAAGCGCCTCGGCGAGCTGCTCACCGAGCACAAGGACTCCCTCGCGGACCTCGTCGGCATCGAGGCCGGCAAGGTCCGCTCCGAGGCGCTCGGGGAGGTCCAGGAGATGATCGACGTCTGCGACCTGGCCGTCGGGCTCTCCCGCCAGCTCGAGGGCCGGACGATGCCCTCGGAGCGCCCCGGCCACCGCCTCATGGAGACCTGGCACCCCGTCGGCGTCGTCGGGGTCATCTCCGCGTTCAACTTCCCCGCCGCGGTGTGGGCGTGGAACTCAGCCCTCGCGCTGGTGTGCGGCAACACGGTGGTGTGGAAGCCGTCGGAGGCCACCCCGCTGGTCGCCGTCGCCGCCACCGCCCTGCTGGAGCGCGCCGCCCGCGACCGCAGCGCTCCTGCCGGGCTCGGGCGCGTGGTGGTGACCGACGCCGAGGGCGCGGCGCCGCTGGTCGACGACCCGCGCGTCGCCGTGGTCTCGGCCACCGGGTCGACCCGGATGGGCTCCGAGGTGGGCCCGCGCGTGGCCGCCCGGTTCGGGCGCTCCATCCTCGAGCTCGGCGGCAACAACGCCGCCGTCGTCGCGCCCAGCGCCGACCTGGACCTCGCGCTGCGCGGCATCGTCTTCGCCGCCGCCGGCACCGCCGGCCAGCGCTGCACCACGCTGCGGCGCCTCATCGTCCACGAGGACGTCGCCGACGGGCTCGTGGAGCGCATCGCCGCGGCCTACGGGAACCTCGCCGTCGGCGACCCGTTCGCCGAGGGCACGCTCGTGGGCCCGCTGCTGAACGGCGCTTCGTTCAAGGCCATGGAGGCCGCGCTCTCCGAGGCGAAGGAGGCCGGCGGGACCGTGGTCGCCGGGGGCGAGCGCGTGGACGTCGGCGTCGACGCCGCGTACTACGTGCGCCCGGCGCTGGTGCGGATGCCGTCCCAGGCGGACGTGGTGAAGCGCGAGACGTTCGCGCCGATCCTCTACGTGATGACGTACCGAGACTTCGAGGAGGCCGTCGCCCTGCACAACGACGTCCCGCAGGGGCTCTCGTCGGCGATCTTCACCCTCGACCAGCGCGAGGCGGAGCGCTTCATGGCCGCGGAGGGCTCGGACTGCGGCATCGTCAACGTCAACATCGGCACGTCCGGGGCGGAGATCGGCGGCGCGTTCGGCGGCGAGAAGGCCACCGGGGGCGGGCGCGAGTCCGGCTCGGACTCCTGGCGCGCCTACATGCGCCGGGCCACCAACACGGTGAACTACTCCACCGAGCTGCCGCTGGCGCAGGGCGTGGACTTCGCCTGACGAGCCCCTGGAGCGGTCCTGACGGGGCGGCTGGGGCCGCAAGCCCAGCCGCCCCGGAGCGCTCAGCCGAAGACGGCCAGCCCGAGCCGCCCCATGCACTCGCGCACCGAGTCGTCCTGCTGGGCGGCGTACAGGTCCATGGGGTCGGCGACGCTCACGCCGACCACCTCGGAGAGGCGCGCCAGGTCGTACTGCGCGCCGGACTGGTCGTCGTCGCGCGTGCCCGCGCCGTCGAGGTTGGAGGCGAAGATCCCCGCGGCCGAGCGCGGCAGGAAGTCCTCGTAGACGATCGGCTCGGCGACCAGCACCCCGCTGGCCACCATCCGCGCGAGGTCCTTCGCGCCCGGCAGGTCCTCCCAGGTGGGCAGCGGGGCCTCGGCGGCGTCGGCGCCGTCGGGGACCCGATAGGTGAAGAAGGCCAGCCCCCGCTGCGCCAGCCCGGCCTCGGTGGTGGGCAGGTGCTCGCGCCACACCTCCTGGGAGACCTCCACGCGGGTGCGGGCCTCGCCGCCGGCCAGCGCCTCGTCGACCTGGGCGACCATGGCGTCGTACAGCTCGCGCCCGGCCGGGGTGAGGGCGATGCCGCGCTGCTCCACCTCGCCGAAGCGCACCCGCAGGCTCCCCGGGCCCACCGTGCCGTCGGCGCGGGCGAAGACCCGCTCCTCCGCGAGCGCCTTGAAGGAGGTCTGGCGCAGCAGGACATCGGGTCCCTCCCACGACGGGGGGCCCTGCACCTCGTCGATCATCTCGATCCCGCGGGCCTGCATGCGGGCGTAGAGGTCGTCGATGTCGAGGACGCGGGGGGTGAGGTGGTTGATGTGCGTCGACGCCACGCCGCCGATGTCGGCGGCCACCGCGGAGATCGCGGCCAGGTGCTCGTACCAGGCCTCGTCGATCGGCTCGTCGGACAGCTCGAACGCGGCCGTCGCGAGGTCGAGGAGCTCGTCGGCCGCCTCACGGCCCAGCGCGCCGCGGCCGGCGGCCTGGTCGGCGAGCTGGAGCAGGCGGGGCCCGAACAGCTCGCGGGCGGCGACGAAGTCCTCGAGCCGGGCCTGCGTCTGCTCGTCGAAGAAGCGCCGGTCCTCGGTGACGAGCATCGAGGTGAACACCCGGAAGGGGTTCTGGGCGAGCTGCGCGGGGTCGGTCGGGCGGAACGCCGTCGAGACGACGGGCACCGAGGTCGCCGAGGCGTCGCGCAGGTCGTAGAAGCCCACGGGGTGCATGCCGAAGCCCGCGAAGACCCGGGCCACCTGCGCCATCTCCCGCGGCGAGCCGAGCCGGATGGCGCCGTGGCGCTCGGCGGTGACGCGCTCCAGGCTGCCGAGGCGCTCCGCGCCGCCGCGGCGCTGCGCCCAGGCGGGCGAGGCGGCGCAGTCGGCGTTGACCTCCCGGGAGACCTCGACCAGCGTCGTGTAGAGCGGGACCTCTCGCCCGTACATCGCCGCCAGCCGATCCGCGAAGGCGGCGCGCAGCTGGACCTGGGACACGGTGGTGGTGGTCATCGCCCGATCCTCCCCGATGTGCAGGCTGGCGGTGCTCACTGCTCCCGCCGGTCCACGCCGGCTCCTACGATCGTGGCCGTCCACCGTCTCGTCGGCGAGGCGGTCGAAGGAGGCCCTGATGAGCAAGAACCCCCTGACCCTCGACGCGGAGCAGGTCGCGCGCCTGCTCACCCACGACGCGGCGCGCGCCAGCCAGCGCGAGGCGTTCCTGGCCCTGCACCGCGGGACGGGGACGTCGACCCCGCGGGCGGTGCTGCCGATCGACGGGGGTTACTCGTTCAGCTACGCCGCGCGCCACGCCCCCGACGCCGGCGCCGTGGTCAAGCTCGGCTCCTTCGTCCCGGACAACCCCGCCCGCGGGCTCCCCGCGGTGTACGCGACCGTGCTCGTGCTCGACCCCGTGGACGGGCGCCTGAGGGCGACGATCGACGGGACCGCCCTGACCACCCTGCGCACGGCCGCCGCGAGCGCGGTGGCCGTCGAGGCCCTCGCCCCCGCGGGCGCCTGCTCGGTGGCCGTCCTCGGCAGCGGGGTGCAGGGGCGCGCGCACGTGGAGGCGGTCCGCGAGGTCATGGGCATCACCTCGCTGCGGCTGTGGAGCCCGACGCGGTCCACCGTGGAGGGATGGGCGCGGGAGGTGGCCGCCGAGATGCCGGGCACGGAGGTCACGGTGGCGGCCACGCCCGTGGAGGCCGTCGCGGGGGCGGACGTGGTGCTGTGCGCGACCGTCGCCCTCGACCCGCTGTTCGACCTCGACGACCTGGACGAGCGAGCGCTGGTGGTGAGCGTGGGGAGCGTCGCGCCGGACCGCCACGAGGTGCCGGCGGCGCTCGTGGACACCGCCCGCGTCGTCGTCGACTCCCCCGAGGACGCCCGCTCCACCTGCGGGCCGGTGGTGGCAGGGATCGAGCGGGGGGCCCTGGACGGCGACGCGCTCACGAGCCTGGGCGCGGTGCTGGACGGGGACGCGCTGGAGCAGGGTGACGGGGGGCGGACGCTGTACCTCAGCCTGGGCATCGGGCTGCAGGACGCCACCGCGGCGTGGGCGGTGCTGGACGCCGCGGAGGGTCGGTGAGCGGCTCGATGGGTCGGGTGCTCGCTGCGCGAGGTGCTGCGGCATCCCGGCGTGACTGACGGCGCTCAGCCACCCAGCGCCCGGGGCGGAGCACCGGCTGCTCCTAGGGCGGGTGCCGAGCCCCGGCGAGATCGGGTACCGGCGCGGAGCGAGAAGCCGTCGGACCCGGCGACGCCCGTCGCCTCCGCGTCCTCGCCGGCACGCTTCCCGCACGCCCCACCCGTCCGGCACCGGGGAGGAAGGGAGGGGCGGCTCAGCCGACGACGGCGGCCGTCGCGGCGGCCAGGGTGGCCCGCACGTTCCCGCCCTCCAGGACGGCCAGACCCTTCGCGGTGACCCCGCCCGGCGAGGTCACGGCGCGGCGCACCGCGAGGGTGTCGTGGTCGCGGGCCTCGATCAGGGCCGCGGTCCCGCCCATCGTGGCGGTGACCAGGGCCGAGGCCTGCGCGGGCGGCAGCCCGTTCGCGATCCCGGAGTCCACGAGAGCCTCGACGAGCAGCGACCAGTACGCCGGTCCGACCCCGCACAGTGCTCCTGCTGCGGTGAAGAGCCGCTCCGGCACCTCCACCACCTGGCCGAGGCGCCCGAACCAGTCCCGGACCTCGGCGGCCAGCGCCGGGTCGACAGGGTGGTGGGGGTCGTCGGGCTGGGCCATCACGAGGGCGCCGCGGCGCAGCTCCACGAGCGTCGACGGCTCGATCCGGAACACGGCCACGTCACCGAGGGCCTCGCGCACGGAGGCGACGGTGGTGCGGGCCAGCACGGAGACCACCGCGCGGGGACGGACGTCGCCGAGGGAGGCGGCGACGGCCTCCAGGTGGTACGGCTTCGCGGCGAGGACCACGAGGTCGGCGCGCTCGGCGACCTCGGCGTTGGTGCCCAGCGCCTCACCGCCGAGCTCCTCGGCCATGAGCGCGGCGCGCCCCGACCCCCCGTCGCTGCAGAGGAAGGGCTCGCCCCACCCCGCAGCCATCGCGCGCGCCATGTTCCCTGAGCCCAGATAGCCGATCAGCATGGCGGGCAGCGTAGGGGGGAGCGAGCGGGGACGGGCCCGGCGTCAGCCGTCAGCGGACGCGGGCGCTCTCCCGGACGACGCGCTGCGCACCGCCGGACTCGCGCGGGCTCGCCGTCAGCATCACCTGCTCGAAGCGCGAGAACGCGAGCAGCGCCGGAAGAGCCAGCAGGGGGAGCGCGAGAGCGAGCCACATCACGAGAGCATCTTCGTCTGCGCCGGGAGGAAAGTGAGGGCGAACCGCACAACGATGCGGTCTTGTGACCGTTAGTACCAGAGGGACGCGTGGGACGTGAGGCGGAGCACTCGGCGGACCCCCTCCCTGGCGACCGAGCGGTGGGACCATGGGACGTGAGCACCCGTAGCGCCGATCCCGCCCCGCCGGACGTCTCCTCCGGCGGGGGCGACAGCCCGCACCTCCGCGGGCACGTCCCCGCGAGCGGCTACGCCCGGGCGCGCGCGGCGCTCTCCGGTGTCCTCGCCGCGGCCCTCGCCCTCGCGATCGCGGCCCTGCTGGCCGCGATCCTCAACCCCTCGGCCTCGCCGCTGCTGGCGGTCGGCTCCGCGTTCGTCGACCTCGTCCCCCAGTGGCTCGAGCGGGGCGTCATCGCCCTGTTCGGCACCTCGGACAAGCTCGTCCTCTTCCTCTCCATGGGGGTCGTCGCCTTCCTCCTCGCCGCGCTGGCGGGCCTGGCCTCCCTGCGCGACCGCCGCCTGGGCACCGCCGTGGTCGTCGTCCTCGGGCTCGTGACCGTCCTCGCGGCGGTCACCCGCGCGTCCGGCGGGGCCATGGCCGCGGTCCCCTCGCTCGTCGGCTTCGGCGTCGGGGCCCTCGTGCTGCAGCCGCTCGTCGACGCCGCCCGACGCACCCCCGGCGCACCGTCGGCGGACGGCACCTCGCGCCGCTCGTTCGTCACGCTCGCCACCGCCACCGCCGTCGGCGCCGGCGTGGCCGGGATCGGCGCGCGGCTCGTCACCGCGGGCGGGCAGGTGGTGACGTCGGCCCGCGAGGCCATCACGCTGCCGACGCCGGTCACGCCTGCGGCGGTCCTCCCGGCGGGCGCCGAGACGGGCATCGACGGGCTGGCCCCCTTCGTCACCCCGAACGCGGAGTTCTACCGGATCGACACCGCCCTGCGGGTGCCCCAGCTCGACCCGGCGCAGTGGTCGCTGCGGATCCACGGCATGGTCGAGAACGAGGTGACCATCACCTGGGACGAGCTCCTCGCCGAGGACCTCGTCGAGTCCTGGGCGACGCTCGCCTGCGTCTCGAACGAGGTCGGCGGCACCCTGATCGGCAACGCACGGTGGCTGGGGCTGCCCACGGCCGCGCTGCTCGCCCGGGCCGGCGTGGAGCCGGGGGCGGACATGGTCCTGTCCTCCTCCTCCGACGGCTTCACGGCCGGGACCCCGATCGAGGCGCTCGCCGACCCTGACCGCGGCTCGCTGCTCGCGGTGGGCATGAACGGCGAGCCGCTGCCGGTGGAGCACGGCTTCCCGGCGCGCCTCGTGGTCCCGGGCCTCTACGGCTACGTCTCCGCGACGAAGTGGGTGGTCGACCTCGAGGTCACCCGCTTCGCCGACGCCCAGGCGTACTGGACCCGCAACGGGTGGTCCGAGCGCGGGCCGATCAAGACGGGGTCGCGCATCGACGTCCCGCTGCGCCCCGTCCCGGCGGGCACCGTGGCGATCGCCGGGGTGGCCTGGGCGCAGACCCGGGGCATCTCGGCCGTCGAGGTGCAGATCGACGATGGTGGTTGGGCGCCTGCGACGCTTGCCGCCGTCCCGAACGCCGACACGTGGGTGCAGTGGGTCTACCCGTGGGAGGGCGCCACCGCGGGCGACCACCGGGTCACGGTGCGCGCGACCGACGGCGACGGCGAGACCCAGACGAGCGAGCAGGTCGGCGTGGTGCCCGACGGCGCCACCGGCTGGGACTCCCTCACCGTGCAGGTGACCTGAGCACGGCAGCCGGTCCTGGCCCCGTCCCGGTGGTGGCGGACGGTCACGAGCCGGGGCGCGGCGCCAGGGTGCGCGCCGCGGCCAGCGGGGTGGTCGCGGCCGCCCTCGCCCTCGCGGTGGCCTCGCTGGTGGCCTCGGTGATGGACCCCGCGACCTCGCCCCTGCTGGCCCTCGGGGCAGCGTTCGTCGACGTGGTGCCGTCGTGGCTGAGGGACGCCGTGGTCGCGCTGTCCGGGACCGCGGACAAGGCCGTGCTGTTCGCCTGCACGGGAGTCGTGGCCCTCCTGCTGGCCGTGGTCGCCGGGCTCGCCTCGCTGCGCGACCGCCTCTACGGCGTGGCGGTGGTCGCGGTGATCGGCCTCGTGGCGGTCGTCGCCGTCTGGACCCGGCAGACCACCGGCGGGCGCCTCGCCGCGATCCCCACGCTGGCTGGGTTCGGCGCAGGCCTCCTGGTCCTCAGCCCGCTCGTCGACGCGGCGACGCGGCCCCCCGGGACCGGCGCCGCCGCCGCCGGGCTCTCGCGGCGGTCCTTCGTCGCGCTGGCCGGAGGGAGCGCCGCCCTCGCGGCGCTGGCTGCGGCAGGGGCCACCGCGATCACCCTGGGCGGGCGTGCCGTCACGGGGGCCCGCACCGCGGTCCGGCTCCCGCGCCCCGCGGAGCCCGCGCCGCCGCTGCCGGCCGGCGTCGCGCTCGACGTCCCGGGCATCACCGCGTTCACCACGGCCAACGACGGCTTCTACCGGATCGACACCGCGCTGCGCGTCCCTCAGCTCGAGCCCGCGGACTGGTCGTTGCGCGTCCACGGCCTCGTCGAGCGCGAGGTGGTCCTGGGCTGGGAGGAGCTGCTCGCGTCCGACCTCGTCGAGCGCGACATCACGCTGTCCTGCGTCTCGAACGAGGTCGGCGGGACCCTCGTCGGGAACGCCCGCTGGCTGGGGATGCCGCTCGCGGACCTCCTCGCCCGCGCCGGGGTGCGCGCCGGGGCCGACATGGTGCTCTCGAGGAGCAGCGACAACTTCACCGCCGGCACGCCCCTGGAGGCCTTGAGCGACGCCGGGCGCGGCGCGCTGCTCGCGATCGGCATGAACGGCGAGCCCCTGCCGCTGCGCCACGGGTTCCCGGTGCGCATGGTGGTCCCGGGCCTGTACGGGTACGTCTCCGCGACGAAGTGGGTGGTCGACCTCGAGGTCACCCGCTTCGCCGACGCCCAGTCCTACTGGACCCGGCGCGGCTGGTCGTCGCGGGGGCCGATCAAGACGCAGTCGCGCATCGACGTCCCGCGCGGGGGCGCCGCCGCCGGGAAGGTCGCGGTCGCCGGCGTCGCGTGGGCGCAGACCCGCGGCATCTCCGCGGTGGAGGTGCGGATCGACGGCGGCGCGTGGGTGCCCGCGGAGCTCGCCGCCGCGGCGAACGCCTCCACGTGGCGCCAGTGGGCGTACGCGTGGGACGCGACGCCGGGCAAGCACACCCTCACGGTCCGCGCCACGGACGGCACGGGTCACACCCAGACGAGCCGGGTCGCCAGGGTGGTGCCGAACGGCGCCAGCGGCTGGCACTCCGTCACGGTGCGGGTGACCTGAGACCGCCGCCGGGCCGCCTTCGGGCGTCAGCCCTGGAGCATCTGCTCCATCTCGGCGATCTCCGCCTCCTGGTCGCTGATGATCTTCTTCGCCAGCGCCACCGCCTCGGGGTTCTCCCCCTCGG
>JBBSRD010000013.1:0-19193 GCA_038243415.1 Actinomycetales bacterium
GAGCACCTCCGCCGGGCGCGGCGGCGTGGTCCCCGGTCAGGGTGACGCCACCGGCGCCGTCCCGGCCCGGCGCAAGGCCGCCGGCATCGCGGTCTCCTTCACCTGGCTGGCGCTGGCGCTGCACGTCGCTGGCGTGGTGGCCCGCGGGCTCTCGGCGCACCGCGCGCCCTGGGGCAACATGTACGAGTTCGCCATCAGCGGGTCGTCCGTGGTGGTCCTCGTCCTCGTCCTGACCCTGCTGCGCCGCGACGTGCGCTACCTGGGCGCCTTCGTCATCGGCCCCGTGCTGGCGACGCTGCTGGTCGCCGTGGTGAGCCTCTACACCGCCTCGGCCCCGCTGGTGCCCGCGCTGCAGAGCTACTGGCTGGTCATCCACGTCTCCGTGGCGTTCATCTCCAGCGCGCTGTTCACCCTGGCGTTCTCGGCCAACATCCTGCAGCTCGTCCAGGGTCGGCGCGAGAGCGTCCGAGCCCTCGGCGAGGAGCCGCGCGGTGCGCGGTTCATGGACGCCGTCCCCGGCGCGCGCGAGCTCGACCAGCTCGCCTACCGGCTGATCGCCATCTCGTTCCCCATGTGGACGTTCACCCTCGTCGCCGGAGCCATCTGGGCGGAGGTCTCCTGGGGCCGGTACTGGAACTGGGACCCCAAGGAGGTGTGGACCTTCGTGATCTTCGTCGTCTACGCGGCCTACCTGCACGCCCGGGCCACCGGTGGCTGGAACGGGCGCCGGGCCACGTGGCTGGCGCTGGCCGGGTACGCCTGCGTCCTGGTGAACTTCGGCGTGGTCAACGTCTTCTTCCCCGGCAACCACTCCTACGCCGGCATCGGCTGATCGCCCGACCAGGACCGGCCGGCACGTGCTGGCTCCTCGACCGTGGGGGCTGCTGACACCGGCCGTCCGGCCGTTCTGTCGATCCGCCGGACGCTGTGTGCCTCCTCCCACCCCTTCCTCTCCGGCCCGGGGACGTCCTGCCGCGTGATGGGCTGCTCCACGGTTCGTCCGGGGACGCTGCGCCGCGCTGAGGTCTGTCCGAGCGCGGCGGGTCGTCCCCGGTCGGCGGAGAGCACCGTGCGCCCGTCGAGCGGGGAGTCGGTGCGCCCCAGATCCGTCGAGCGGGGAGCCGGTGCGGCGCCCTGCGGCGCGCCCCGCGCGCAGGGTCCCCGCTCGGCGCCGTGCAGGTCGAGCGAGCCCGCGACCTCGCAGGCCGGCCCGCCAGGTCGCGGGCCGGACGTGGTCGCCGAACCCCGGGGTTCAGGCGGGGGTGGGGCCCGTCCCGGACCCGGTGCCCCGACCGCCGCCGGCGCCACGGCGACGCTGCTGCTCGAGGTTCCAGAGGAAGTCGGGGTCGTCGTCGGGGGCGACGGGCCGTGGGCGCTTGCTCGGCGGCTGCGCCGGTCCGTGCTGGCGCCCGGCGAGCAGCCACGCGAGGGCCCCGAGCACGGGGACCACGAGGATCACCAGCAGCCACACCGCCTTCGGCATGACCTTGACGTCGTAGCGCTTCGTGCGGGCACAGTCGACGAGCGCATACACGACCAGCGTCAGGACGACGACGGCCACCAGGAACCTCATAGCGCCATGGTAGGTGCCGATCCTGGGTCCTACGCTGTCCGGGTGGCTCCTTTCCTCCGGTACACGGCGCTCCGCCTGCTCGTCCTGCTGGTGGTCGGCGCCGGCCTGTGGTTCGCCGGGCTGCGCGGTCTCCTCTGGGCTCTCATCACCGTCGTCGTCGCCGCGGGCATCTCCTACGTCCTGCTCTCCGAGGCGCGGGACGCCCTGCTGGACCGGCTCTCGAAGGGCCGCCCGGCGCGCGTGGTCGACGAGGACGACGAGGACGCCGCCGCAGAGGACGCGGCCCTGGGCTCCCCCTCGACCACGGCGACGACGCCCGCGGGGGACCTCCCGGAGATGCGGGAGCGGTCCGTGCAGGGCCCGGCCGTCGCGGGCGACGGTGACGACGCTCACGTCACCGGGACGCAGGACGCGTCCGGGAGCGGGTCAGGCCAGGCCCAGGCCGACGCCGAGCGCCACCGCGAGAACCAGCTCTAGGCGTCCGGTCGCCCCCAGCACGGGGACCAGCGCCAGGCCGCCGGCGCCGCCGGCCACCCTCCTCAGCGGCGGGAGCGCCAGAGGCAGGACGAGGAGCCCGAGCAGCACCCACGGGGCGCCGGTGGCGAGGGCGAGCACCACCACGAGCACGAAGGGCCCCAGCACCAGCGTGGCGTACAGCCGGCGGGTGGCCGCCTCGCCGATGCGCACCGCCAGGGTCCGCTTGCCGGCGACGGTGTCGGTGGGCACGTCCCGCAGGTTGTTGACGACCAGCAGGGCGCAGGCCAGAGCGCCGATGCTCACGGCGCCGACCCACGCCCCGGCGCTCACCGTGCCCGCCTGCGTGTAGGTGGTGCCGAGCGTGGCGACGAGCCCGAAGAACACGAACACGAAGACCTCCCCGAGCCCCGCGTAGCCGTAGGGACGGGGGCCGCCGGTGTACGTCCAGGCGGCGACCACCGCGGCCGCGCCGACGAGGAGCAGCCACCACGTGCCCGCGAGCGCCACGAGCACGACCCCGAAGAGGCACCCCGCAGCGAGGGAGAGCACGGCGGCGCGCTTGACCCGGTGGGCGGGCGCGAGGCCGGAGGCGGTGAGGCGCACCGGCCCGACGCGGGCGGAGTCGGTGCCGCGCACGCCGTCGGAGTAGTCGTTGGCGTAGTTGACGCCGACCTGCAGCGCGAGGGCCACGAGCGCAGCCAGGACGGCCCGCACGGCCGAGCCCGCGCCGATGCCGACGGCCGCGCCCGTGCCCACGAGGACCGGCGCGAGGGCCGCCGGGAGGGTGCGGGGTCGAGCACCTGAGATCCACTGCGCTGCGCTCGCCACGGGCGTGGACGCTACCGGGGACCGTCCGCCGAGCGGCGGGTGCTCGCCAGCGCGGCGGCGGCGCGGCGGTCGGGCTTGCCCAGCGCGGTGGCTGGCAGCGCGTCGACCACGAGCAGCGAGCGGGGGGCGCTGGCGGCCCCGAGGCGGGTCGCCGCGGCCTGGCGCACCGCCGCGAGGTCCGGCGCCGCGGGTCCGTCGGGGACCACGAGGGCGACGAGCTCCTGCCCCCACTCGGGGCTCGGCACCCCGACCACGAGGGCCTCGGCGACCCCCGCGACGGCCAGGAGCACCCGCTCCACGGCGACGGGCGAGACGTTGACCCCGCCGGTGATGACCACGTCGTCGCGCCGGCCGTCGACCACGAGGCGGGGGCCGTTCCCGCCGGCGGCGGGGACGAACCGCCCCACGTCGGGCGTGAGGTACCAGCGGCGGCTCCCGTGCCCGACGAACGTCTCCGCGGTCAGGGCGGGAGCCCCTCGGTAGCGGGTGGCGAGCACGTCCCCGGACAGGCGCACCACGCCGTCGACGAGACCGGCGCGCACACCGCTCAGCGGTGCGCCGTCGTAGACGCAGCCCCCGGAGGTCTCGGTGCTCCCATAGGTGGTGACGACGCGGACGCCGGCGGCCCGGGCGGCGTCGAGCAGCGACGTCGGTGTGGCGGCTCCTCCGACGAGGACCGCGTCGAAGGTCGCCGCCGCCTCGCGAGCGGCGGGGTCGGCCAGCACCCGGCGCAGCTGGGTGGGCACGAGCGAGGTGCAGCGCCGGCGACCGGTCATGCCCGTGGCGGCCTCGGCGAAGGCGGCGGGGTCGAACGGCCCGTGGGGGAGCGCCACCGGGTCGGTCCCGGCCAGGACGGAGCGCACGAGCACCTGCCAGCCGGCGACGTGGACCAGGGGCAGGGCGAGGAGCCACTGCGCCGGACCGCCCAGGGCCTCCACGGCGCCTTCGGCGGAGGCCCGCAGCGCACGCCCCGACAGCTCGACGACCTTCGGCGCACCGCTCGAGCCCGAGGTCGCCAGCAGCAGCGCGGCGCCCGGGTCGACGGGCTCGTGCAGCGCCGCGGCGAGGCGCGCCGTGACCCCGGGCTCACCGGGGGGCAGCGGCAGCAGCGGGGCGCCGCCGTGCAGCGCCGCGGAGAGGTCCTCCAGGAGGTCGCCGACGCGGGCGTCGGCCGAGACCACCCTGACGAGGCCGTCGTCGTCCCCCGTCATCGCGCGGAGAGGCTCACGCGTAGTAGGGAAAGCCGGACCAGTCCGGGTCGCGCTTGTCGAGGAACGCGTCGCGCCCCTCGACGGCCTCGTCGGTCATGTACGCCAGGCGCGTGGCCTCCCCGGCGAAGACCTGCTGGCCCATCAGCCCGTCGTCGACGAGGTTGAACGCGAACTTCAGCATCCGCTGGGCGGTCGGGGACTTGGTGACCACCTCCCCGGCCATCTCCAGGGCGCTGGCCTCGAGGTCGGCGTGGTCGGCGACGACGTTGACCGCCCCGAAGCCCGCCATCTCCTCCGCGGAGTAGGACCGGCCGAGGAAGAAGATCTCCCGTGCCCGCTTCTGGCCGACCATCCGGGCGAGGTAGGCGGAGCCGTAGCCGGCGTCGAAGCTGCCGACGTCGGCGTCGGTCTGCTTGAAGCGGGCGTGCTCGCGCGACGCGATCGTGAGGTCGCACACCACGTGGAGGCTGTGGCCCCCGCCGGCGGCCCACCCCGGGACCACGGCGATGACGACCTTGCCCATCGTCCGGATCGTGCGCTGCACCTCCAGGATGTGCAGGCGCCCGCCGCGGGCCGCCGACCGACCGGCATCGACCGCGTCGTCCTGAGCACCGGCCTCCGCGGACGCCTCGCCCCCGGCGTCACCGAGCGCGTACTGGTAGCCGGTGCGTCCCCGCACCCGCTGGTCCCCGCCGGAGCAGAAGGCCCACCCGCCGTCGCGCGGGCTCGGGCCGTTGCCGGTGAGCAGCACCGCGCCGACCGACGGCTCGAGGCGTGCGTGGTCCAGGACCCGCGCCAGCTCGTCGACGGTGCGCGGACGGAAGGCGTTGCGGACCTCGGGACGGTCGATGGCGACGCGCACCACCGCGCCGTCGCGGCCGGCCGTGGCGCCGGGCCGGGAGCGGTGGTAGGTCACGTCCCGCAGCCCGCCGAAGCCGGGCACCTCCTCCCAGGCGGCCGGGTCGAACGTCTCCGAGACTCCCTGCAGCGCGCTCACCGGGCGAGGGTAGGTCAGCGACGGCGGAGGCCTCCGCCGGCTGCGGGAGGTCGCCGGGCGCGGCAGGATGGGTCCATGAGCCTCCCGGTGCCCGCGTCCACGTCCGACCTGCCCGACCTCACCGGCCGCACCATCGTCGTCACGGGTGCCTCGGCCGGGATCGGTGCCGCGGCGGCGCGGCGCCTGCACGCGGCGGGGGCGCGCGTGCTGCCCGTGGGGCGCGACCCGGAGAAGACGCGGAAGGTCGCCAAGGACGTGGGGGAGGAGCCGCTGGTCGCGGACTTCGCCGAGCTCGACCAGGTCCGCCGCCTCGCGGAGCAGATCAGCGAGCGGACCGACCGCATCGACGTGCTCGCCAACAACGCGGGCGGCACCTTCTCCGGCCGGACCGACACCGTCGACGGCCACGAGCTGACGCTCCAGGTCAACCACCTCGCCCCGTTCCTGCTCACGAACCTCCTGCGCGAACGCCTCGTCGCCACCGAGGGCTCCCGGGTCGTCGTCACGTCGTCGGCGGGCAACGCCTTCGGCCGCATCGACCTCGACGACCTGGACCTGCGCCGTCGCCGCTTCATCTCCTCCGCGGCCTACGCCAACGCCAAGCTCTGCAACATCCTCTTCGTGCGCGAGCTCGGCCGTCGCTGGGGCCAGGCGCAGGGCCAGGGCGTGATCGCCACCGCCTTCCACCCCGGCGTGGTGGCCAGCGAGTTCGGTCGCGACTCCTCGATCGTCGGGCTGCTCTACCGGACGCCGCTGAAGCACCTCTTCACCATCGACACCGACGCCGGGGCGGCCCCGCTGGTGTGGCTGGCAGCGCGCCCGGACCCCGCCGACACCGACGGGCAGTACCTCGACCGCTTCAGCCCCGGCAAGCCCAACCGGGCCGCCGACGACCCGTTCCTCGCCGCGGGGCTGTGGGACCGCTCGGCCGCCATGGTGGGCATCCCGGCGTGAGCCTCGGGCCGGCCGCCGGCCACGCGCTCCCCGCTCTCGCCGACGTGCTGGACGGTGCTGTCGTCGTCACCCTCCCCCTGCGGGTCCGTTTCCGCGGGCTCGACGAGCGGGAGGCCCTCCTGCTCCGTGGCCCCGCCGGGTGGGGGGAGTTCGCGCCCTTCGCCGAGTACGACGACGCCGAGTCCGCCCCCTGGCTGGCCGCGGGCCTCGAGGCGGCGTGGACCGGGCCGCCGGCTGCGCTGCGCGAGCGCGTGAGCGTCAACGCGACGGTCCCCGCCGTCCACCCCGACGCCGTGCCCGGGGTCCTCGCGGCCTTCCCCGGGTGCACCACCGTGAAGGTCAAGGTCGCGCAGCAGGGTCAGCGCCTCGCCGACGACCTCGCGCGGGTCGCCGCCGTGCGCGACGTCCTCGGGCCGGGCGCCGCCGTCCGGGTCGACGCCAACGGCGGCTGGACCGTCGAGGAGGCGCTCGCGGCGCTCACCGCGCTCGCCGGGGCCGGCCCCCTGCAGTACGCCGAGCAGCCCTGCGCCTCCGTGGGGGAGCTGGCACGGCTGAGGGCCGGGCTGGCCGCCGCCGGCGCCGCGGTGCCGATCGCCGCCGACGAGAGCATCCGCCGCGCCCGCGACCCCATCGCCGTGGCGCGGGCCGGCGCCGCCGACGTCGCCGTGCTGAAGGTGCCCCCGCTCGGCGGCGCCCGGGCCGTCGTGGACCTCGCCGCGATGCTGGAGGACGACTTCGGGATGCGCGTGGTGGTCTCCAGCGCGCTCGACACCGCGGTGGGCATCGGCGCCGGCCTCGCCGCCGCCGCGGCGCTGGCCCGCGAGCCGTTGGCCTGCGGCCTGGCCACCGGGTCGCTGCTCGAGCGCGACGTGGCGCCGGCGCGCCCGATCATCGACGGAGCCATGGAGGTCACCGCGGTCGAGGCGCGGACCGACCTCCTCGAGGGGTCTGCGTCCCCCGGCTCCCGGCGGGACCGGTGGCTGGCGCGGCTCGAGCGGTGCTGGACCGTGCTGGAGCGTCGAGGGAAGGCTGGCGGTCCTGCGACGGGCGCCGACGGGGACGTCGACGGGGACCGGGACCGGGACGGCCGAGCGTGAGCGGGACGGCCACCGCGCTGGCCCGCGAGCTGGTCACCGCCCTGGTCGCTGCCGGGGTGCGCGACGTGGTGCTCTGCGCCGGCTCGCGCTCGGCCCCGCTGGCCTACGCCCTGCTCAGCGCCGAGGACGCCGGCCTGCTGCGCCTGCACGTGCGCCACGACGAGCGGTCCGCGGCCTTCACCGCCCTCGGCGTCGGCGCCGTCGGCCGCTCCGCGCCGCTGCTGGCGGAGGCGCTCGCCGCGGTGGTGACCACCTCCGGCACCGCCGTCGCCAACCTCGCCCCCGCCGCGCTGGAGGCCTCCGAGGCCGGCGTGCCGCTGCTGCTCCTCACCGCGGACCGCCCCGCGGCGCTGCGGGGCACGTGGGCGAACCAGACCAGCGCCTACCAGCCCACGCTGTTCGGCGCCGTGGTCCGCGAGGAGACCGTCATCGACGAGGTCACGCAGGACCCGCGCGCGCGGCTCCTCGAGGCGGTCGCCGACGCCCGCGGGACCGGCGGCCGGCGACCCGGGCCCGTCCACGTCGACGTGGCGTTCACCGAGCCGCTGGTGCCCGACGAGCCGTGGCGTCCCCCGGGGCCCGCCGGCGACGCTCCAGGTCCGCGTGCGCAGGCGCCGGACCCCGAGACGCGCGAGCGCGGCCCGCGCACCCTCGTGGTCGCCGGTCACGGCGGCGGGCCCCGCGCGCGGGAGCTCGCCGAGGCCGCGGGCTGGCCGCTGCTCGCCGAGCCCGGCTCCGGGGCGCGCAGCGGACCCCGGGCGGTGCCCGCCTACCGGCTGCTCCTCGGCGGGGCCGCGCCCGCGCTGACCGCAGCCGTGGAGCGGGTGGTGGCCGTCGGCCGCCCCACGCTCTCGCGCCCGGTGGGCGCGCTGCTGTCCCGGCCCGACGTCGAGCTGGTCCACGTCGTCAGCCACCGCGACGATCCTGGGCCGCGCCCGCGCAGCGGAGCCCGACGGGTGGCCGCCGTCCGCGTCGGCCCCGGCCGGGAGGACGAGGCGTGGAGCCGGGAGTGGGCCGCGGCCGGAGACGCGGCGGCCGCGGCGGTCTCCGAGGTGGTGGATGAGGCGGTGGAGCCGGCGCCTCGCGGCCAGCAGCGAGCGGAGCCCCGCCTCACCGGCCTGCTCGTCGCCCGCGAGGTCGCAGCCGCGACCGGCCCGGGCGACGTGCTGGTGGCCGCGGCGTCCAACCCCGTCCGCGACCTCGACGTCGTTGCCGCCCCGTGGCAGGAGCACCCGCTGGCCGTGCTCTCCAACCGGGGCGTCGCGGGCATCGACGGAACCCTCTCCACGGCGGCCGGCGCCGCGCTGGCCAGCGGCGCGCCGACCCGCGTGCTGAGCGGTGACCTCGCCTTCCTCCACGACCTCAACGCGCTGCTGCTGCCCCGCGCCGAGGTGCGACCGTGCGTCCAGGTGGTGGTCCTCGACGACGACGGCGGGGGGATCTTCGTCGGGCTCGAGCACGGGGAGCCGGCCCGCGCCGCGACGTTCGAGCGGCTCTTCGGTACCCCGCACGGCTCTGACGTCGCGGCGCTGGCCGCCGGGTACGGGGCGACCTACGAGGCGGTGACGAGCGTCGACCGGCTCCGCGTCGTCCTCGCGGACGTGCCGGCCGGGCTCAGCATCGTGCACGTGCGGGCGCCGCGCAGCCGCCGCCGCGCCGAGGCCGCGGACCTGGCGGCCGCAGCGCGCGCCGCCGTGCGCGACCTGGGCGAGGAGGGTCGGCCGTTGCGCCGGCCGCCCCGGCGGGACAGGATGGGGGCATGACCACCACCGACGAGACCACCCCTCCCGCCTGCGGCTGCGGGGACTCCTGCACCTGCGGCGACACCTGCACCTGCCCGGCGGGCTGCAGCTGCGGTCACGCCACGGGCAGCGGCGCGCAGGAGGCCTGAACCGCCGGCGCCGACCTTTCCACGTCGCGGTCACGACTCCCGCGCAGGCTCTGGACGAACAGCGCGAACCGTGCCGTGCCGGGGCGGCCCCCGTGACCCCTCGCGGTCAGCCGAGCATCAGGCGTCGCGGCGCTTCAGCAGCACAGCGGCGACGACCAGGGGGACGAGCGCCCACAGCGCCAGGGTGAGCGTGGCCGTGCCGCGCGAGAGGACCGAGAGCTCCTCCTGGGTCGACTGCAGCGAGGACCCTGCGGTGCCGGGCAGGTAGTCGTTGACGCTCTGCACCCAGTCGGCGCTGATGAACGGCAGGATCGACGGGAGCAGGAAGACCAGGGCGACGAGGACCGTGATGGCGCCCGCCGTGCTGCGGGCCAGCATCCCCAGGCCCAGCCCGAGGAGCGTGATCGCGACGAGGTAGCCGGTGTTGCCGACCAGCGCAGCGAGCACCCCGTCGTCGCCCCAGCCCGCGGACAGCGGCGCGTCCAGGAGCACGGAGCCCATCCAGAAGGCCGCGGTGCTCAGCACGGCGCCGGCGACCGCGGCGACGACCGTGACCACCACCACTCTGGCGGCGAGGACGGGCAGGCGCTTCGGCACCGCCGTGAGCGTGGCCCGCACCGTCCCGGTGGAGTACTCCGTCGACGCCGCCAGGGCGCCCAGGACGCCGAGCACCAGGGAGGCGAAGAGCGTGCCTGCGAGGAGGGCGGCCGGGATGTCTGCCAGGACCTGCGGGGGTGGGCCACCGCCGCCGTCGGGGCCGGGCTCTCCGAGGTTGGAGCCGATCAGGGCGGCGATCCCGACGCTGAGGAACAGGGCGATCAGGAGCGTGATCCACGTCGAGCGCAGCGTACGGAGCTTGGTCCACTCCGAGCGCACCACGCGGGGGAAGGTGACCTTGGCGCGGCTGAGGTCCGTGCGGGTGCCGGGCACCTCGGCTGCGGCGCCAGGCGGGTCGTGAGCGGGTCGCTGCGGGGCGGCGGGGTCGTCCGTGGGGTGCGTGACGGCGCTCATGCCGCGTGCTCCAGCTGCTCGTCGCGGTCGTCGGTGACGTACTCCCGGCTGTCGCGGGTGAGGTTCATGTAGGCGTCCTCCAGCGAGGCGGCCTCGCGGTGCAGCTCGTGCAGCACGGCGGACGAGGCAGCGGCGATCTCGCCGATCTCCTCGGTCTCCATGCCCGCCACGCTCAGCAGGCCCGGCTCCGACGTCGCGACCCGCGCCCCGCGGCGCAGCAGCTCCTCGGACAGCGCGCCGGCCTGGGGGGAGCGCACCGTGACGGGCCGGTCGGTGATGGTGGCGGTGAGCTCCTTGACGGTGGTGTCGGCGAGGAGGCGCCCGCGCCCGACGATGACGAGGTGCGTGGCGGTCAGCGCCATCTCGCTCATGAGGTGGCTGGAGAGGAACACCGTCCGCCCCTGGGAGGCCAGCTCCTTGAGCAGCCCGCGGATCCAGAGCACGCCGTCCGGGTCCAGGCCGTTGACCGGCTCGTCGAGGAGCACGGTCGCGGGGTCCCCCAGCAGCGCCACGGCGATGCCGAGCCGCTGGCCCATCCCGAGCGAGAAGGCCCCGGCGCGCTTGCGGGCCACCGCCTCGAGCCCCACGAGCTCGATCACCTCGTCGACGCGTCTCGCGGGGATCCCCTCGGTCTGCGCGAGGGAGAGCAGGTGGGAGCGCGCGGTGCGCCCCGGGTGGACCGCCTTGGCCTCCAGGAGCGCGCCGGCCTGGCGCAGCGGGTCGCGGTGCTGGGCGTAGGGCTTGCCGTTCAGGGTCACCGAGCCACCGCTGGGCCGGTCCAGGCCCACGATCATGCGCATGGTCGTGGACTTGCCCGCACCGTTGGGCCCGAGGAACCCGGTGACCTCACCGGGGTGGACGGTGAAGGACAGGTCGTCGACGGCGGTCTTGGCGCCGTAGCGCTTGGTGAGGTTGCGGGCCTCGATCACGGTGTTCTCCTCAGGGCGTGGTGTCGGCGTCCGGGGTGAGCGCCTGGCGGACCGGCAGCATCTTGGCCTCGGACTCGGCCAGCTCGGACTGCGGCTGTGAGCCCGCGACGATGCCGCAGCCCGCGAACAGGCGGGCCCGCCGCGGGTCGCCGGCGTCGAGGCGGGCGCACCGCAGGGCGAGGCCCATCTCCCCGTCGCCGCGCGCGTCGACCCAGCCCACCGGCCCGGCGTAGCGGTCGCGGTCCATGCCCTCCAGCTCGTCGACGACCGCTCGTGCCGCGGCCGTGGGCGTGCCGCACACGGCAGCCGTGGGGTGCAGGGCCTCGGCCAGCTGGAGCACCGAAGGATCGGCGCCCGGCTCGGAGGGGGCCAGGACGCCGGTGATGTCCGTGGCGAGGTGCATGACGTTGGGCAGGTGCAGCACGAAGGGGGACTCCGAGGCCGTCGTCGTCGTGCAGTGGGGGCGCAGCGCCTGGACCACCGAGCGGACCGCGTACTCGTGCTCCTCCAGGTCCTTGCCGGAGCGGGCGAGGGTGCCCGCGAGCGCCGCGTCGGCGTCCTGCGACCCGGTGCGGCGGATGGTGCCGGCGAGCACGCGGGAGTGGACGAGGCCGCGCTCGCGGCGCACCAGCAGCTCCGGGGTGGCGCCCACCAGGCCGTCGACGGCGAAGGACCAGCACGAGGGGTAGGCGGTGGACAGGCGCTCCAGGAGCCAGCGGGCGTCGATGGGCTGCTCGGCCTCGGCGCAGAGGTCCCGGGCGACGACGACCTTCTCCACCTCCCCGGCGCGGATCCGCTCGACCGCGGCCCGGACGGCCTTGACGTACTGCTCGCCGCTCAGCGCGCCTCCGCTGAAGACCACGGGGCCCGGCGCCGGCGGGGGAGAGACCGGGACGGGCGGCGCCGGGGCGTCCTGCTCGACCTCGTCGGCGCAGCGGGCGGTGGTCAGCCACCAGCGTCCGTCGCGGTGGCCGAGGACCACGGCCGGGACGACGAGCACGCCGCCCGCGGGCGAGCCGTCGGAGAAGGCGAGGGAGGCGAAGGCCACGGGACCGGTCCCGGGGAGCCGGACGCTGTCCTCGACGCGCACCCCCATGAGCGTCCGGCGCCACGCGGCGTGGGCGTCGGCGAAGCGCGAGGGCCCGCCGACCTCCACGCGCGCCACCTCGCCCCACCCGACGAGGCCCTCGCCGCGGCGGACCCAGGCCATGGCGCCGGCGGGACCGGGGAGGTGGTCCACGAGGCGGGCCCCGACGGGTGCCTCGATCTCGACGGTGGTCACGCAGCGCAGATGGCGGTCTTCGGCCTCCTGCGGCGCCGGCTCGCGGCGTGACGACCGGACCTCCGTGGGTGCGCTCACACCGTCGAGGTTAGGCGGCGCCGCGCGTCGGCGTCCTGCCAGAGGGTGTGATCTCTGCCGCTCCGACGTGGGCCGCGCCGGCTCCTCAGCGCTGGGCCCGGCCCCGAGGGCCTGCGTCGCGCACGACGCGCACCGCGGCGAGGACGGCGGGCGGGAGCGGGACGGTCGTGGCGGCGCTCGCGGGCCCGCTGGTCAGCTCGGCGACCGAGGCGGCACCGCCCGAGCCGTCCTCCCCGCCCCGGCGGAGCACCCGCACGCCGGTACCGGGCCTCAGCCCGGCGCCCTCGCACCACCGGAGGACCTCGGGGTCGCGGTCGTCGACGCGGGCGACCACCCCGCGCTCCTCGGCCTCCAGCTCCTCGAGGGGGACCGCGTCCGGGCGTACGAGGGCGCCGTCAGCGGAGGGGATGGGGTCGCCGTGGGGGTCCGCGGTGGGATGGCCGAGGCGCTCGTCCATGCGCTCGAGCATGAGGTCGGAGACGACGTGCTCGAGCGCCTCGGCCTCGTCGTGGACCTCGTCCCACGTGTAGCCCAGCTCCGCGACGAGGTACGTCTCGATGAGCCGGTGGCGCCGGACCATGAGCAGCGCCTGCGTCTCGCCGGCGTCGGTGAGCGCGACGGGCCGGTAGGGCTGGTGGAGCACCAGGCCGAGGTCGACGAGGCGGCCGACCTGCTCGGAGACCGTCGAGGGGGAGAGCGAGAGGCGATCGGCCAGCAGCGTGGTCGTCACCGGGCGGTCCACCCACTCGCGGGCCGCCCAGATGGCCTTGAGGTGGTCCTGGGCGGCCTGGGTGAGCGCTGGGCCCGCCGCGTCCGGCAGCGTCGGGGGTCCCGGTGCGGTGGTCACGGCCCATGACTACCACCGATGGCAGGGGCCCCAGGACGGCTCAGCCGGTGACGGCGGTGACGGTGGTGACGATGAGGTAGGCGTTCAGCGCGATGATGACGGCCGCGATGACGCTCGCCACCGCGGTGGTGGCGGGCCGGTTGACGAGCGTCCCCATGAACCGCGCGTCCCGGGTGATGAGGATGAGCGGCACGAGCGCGAAGGGGATGCCGAAGGAGAGCACCACCTGGGAGAGCACGAGGACCTGCGTGGTGGGCAGCCCGAGAGCGAGCACGACGAGGGCGGGAGCCATCGTCACCGTGCGCCGCACGAACAGCGGGATGGAGCGGGCGATGAAGCCCTGCATGACCACCTGGCCGGAGTAGGTGCCCACCGACGACGAGGACAGGCCCGAGGCCAGGAGCGCCACCGCGAAGGCCAGCGCCGCGCCGCCGCCGACCATCTGCCCCAGGCCGGCGTGGGCGGCCTCGATGGTGTCCACGCCGGTGTTGCCGGTCTTGTTGAACAGCGCGACGGCGATGAAGAGCATCGAGAGGTTGATCAGCCCCGCGGCGCCGAGCCCGATCCCGCAGTCCCAGCGGGTGAAGCGCAGCAGCTGGCGCCGCTCGCCGTCGTCCGCGGGGACGATCCGCTCCTGGGTGAGGGCCGAGTGGAGGTAGACCACGTGGGGCATCACCGTCGCGCCGATGATGCCGATGGCGAGCACCACCGACTCCTGGCCGTCGAAGCTCGGCACCAGACCGCCGGCGATCCCGGAGAGGGACTGGTTGCCGACCGCGAGGAGGTCGTAGAGGAAACCGAGCGCCACGAGAGCCAGCAGGGCGATGATCGCCAGCTCGAAGCGCCGGTGGCCGCGCTGCTCCAGGGCGAGGACGCCGAAGGCGATCACCGCGGTGATGAGGCCGGCGGTGAACAGCGGCACGCCGAACAGGAGGTTGAGCCCGATGGCCGCGCCGACGAACTCGGCGAGGTCGGTGGAGATCGCCACCACCTCCGCCTGGACCCACAGCCCGCGGTTGGTCCCCTTCGTGAAGCGCTCCCGGCAGAGCTCGGGGAGGGAGCGCCCCGAGGCGATGCCGAGCTTGGCCGAGAGGTACTGCACCAGGACGGCCATGAGGTTCGCCATGACGATGACCCACACCAGCTGGTAGCCGAACCCGGCGCCGGCCGCGAAGTTGGTCGCGAAGTTGCCCGGGTCGACGTAGGCGACGGCGGCGACGAAGGCGGGACCGAGCAGGGCGAGGCGTCCCCGGACCTTCCCGCGGGCGAGGACCTGCTGCAGGGGGGTCACCGACCCACCGGCGGAGGGAGGGGGCGCTCCCTCGTCGGTCGTGCTGGGGTGCCTGACGGGCATGCCGGCCTCTCGTGCTGCGAAGTTTCGGCCCACCGTAGACCTGCCGGCGCGCGCGTGGACCACGCGACGGCCCTTGGCCGGCGCGCCGGCCCCACAATGTTTCGGTAGGCCGAAAAATCGTTAGGGTCGGCTCGTGCGACCGCCTCACCCCCTGACCGGACCTCGGCCCCGCCGGCGCGCCCTCGCCGCGCTCGCCGCCGGGGCGCTCGCGTCAGCGGCAGCACTGTCCGGCTGCTCGAGCGACGCCCCGGCCGCCGACGGGCCCGACGGCGAGCTCCTGGTCCTCACCACCTTCACCGTCCTCGCCGACATGGTCGAGAACGTCGCCGGCGGCCGCGTGAGCGTCGAGTCCATCACCAAGCCGGGCGCGGAGGTCCACGGCTACGAGCCCACCCCCGGCGACCTCGAGGACGCCGCGGACGCCGACCTCGTCATGGAGAACGGTCTCGGGCTCGAGCGCTGGTTCGAGCAGTTCGTCCAGCGCAGCGACGCCGACTTCGTCAACCTCAGCGACGGCGTCGACGTGATCCCCATCGCGGGGGAGAGCGAGCACGCCGGCAAGCCCAACCCGCACGCCTGGATGTCGGTGAGGAACGTCGACGTCTACGTCGACAACATCCGCGACGCCTCGTGGGGCTGGACCCGGCCGGAGAGGCGGAGTACACCGCCAACGCGCAGGAGTACCGCGAGCGCCTGGCGGCGGTGGGCACCTCCGTGGAGGAGGAGCTGGGCGGTCTGCCGCCGGCTCAGCGGGTCCTCGTCACCTGCGAGGGCGCGTTCTCCTGCCTGGCGAGGGACTTCAGGATGGAGGAGGCCTACCTGTGGCCGGTCAACGCCGAGCAGGAGGGCACCCCGAAGCAGATCGCCTCCGTGGTCGGCGACGTGCGCGACCACGAGGTGCCCGCGGTGTTCTGCGAGTCCACCGTCTCGGACAAGGCCCAGCGCCAGGTCGCCCGCGAGCCCGGGGCGCAGCTCGGCGGCGTGCTCCACGTCGACTCGCTCTCCGAGGAGGGCGGCCCCGTCCCCACCTACGAGGAGCTGCTCCGCAGGGACGCCGAGACGATCGTCGCGGGCCTGACCGGAGGGGAGTCGTGAGCGCCGTGGCCCTCGACGGTCGCGGCGCGGCCAGCAGCGACGGCCCCGTCCCCAGCGTGGAGGTGAAGGACCTCGTGGTCAGCTACGGCTCCAGCCCCGCGCTGACCGGCGTCGACCTCGCCCTGGAGGCCGGACGCGTCCACGGGGTCATCGGCATGAACGGCTCGGGCAGGTCGACGCTCTTCAAGGCGATGATGGGCCTGGTCCGGCCCACCTCCGGCTCCGTGGAGCTCCTCGGGGGCAGCGCGCTCGCCGCCCGCAAGGCCCAGCGGGTCTCCTGCACCCCGCAGAGCGAGGACGTCGACTGGGCGTTCCCGATCTCCGTGAAGGACGTCGTCATGACCGGGCGCTACGGCTGCATGGGCTGGCGTCGCAGGGCCAGGGCCGCCGACCGCGAGGCGGTGCGGGCCGCCCTGGACCGCGTCGGGCTCGGGCCGCTGGCCGCGCGCCAGGTGGGCGCGCTGTCCGGCGGCCAGCGCAAGCGCACCTTCATCGCCCGCGGGCTGGCCCAGGGCGCGGACCTGCTGGTCCTCGACGAGCCGTTCGCCGGCGTGGACAAGCGCAGCGAGGCCACCATCACCACGCTGCTCCGCGACCTCGCCGCCGAGGGGCGCACGGTCGTGGTCTCGACCCACGACATCATCGCCGTCCCCGCGCTCTGCGACTCGATCGTCCTGCTCAACCGCCGCGTCATCGCCCACGGCCCCACGCGCGAGACCCTCGCCTCCGAGCTGCTCGGCAAGGCCTTCGGCGGGTTCGTCCCCCAGTCCGTCCTCGACCTCGGCTGCGCCCGGACGCAGGGGACCTCGTGAGCGCGCTCGGCGCCGTGCTGGAGTGGTTCACCGACCCCCTCCAGTTCCAGTTCATGCAGCGCGCCCTGCTGGTGGCCGTCGTGGTCGGCGTGGTCAGCGCGGTGCTCTCCTGCTGGATGACGCTCCTCGGGTGGTCGCTCATGGGCGACGCCGTCTCCCGCGCCGTGCTCCCCGGGGTGGTCCTCAGCTACGTCGTCGGCGCTCCCTTCGCCGTCGGCGCGTTCGTCCTCGGCACCGGCGCCGTCTACCTCATCGGCGGCCTCACGCGGACGAGCCGCATCAAGGAGGACGCCGCGATCGGCGTGGTGTTCACGGGCCTCTTCGCTGTCGGCATCGTCCTGGTCTCCGTCGTCCCCTCCCAGATCGACCTGTTCCACATCCTCTTCGGCAACGTCCTGGGCGTCTCCGACGCCGACATCGCCCAGGTGGTGGTCCTCGGCGGCCTCACCCTGGTGGTCGTGGCGTTCTCGTGGCGCACCGTCACGCTCTTCGCCTTCGACCCCGTGCACGCCCACGCGATCGGCATCAGCACCCGCTGGGTGGAGGCCCTGCTCCTGGGGCTGCTGGCCCTGACGGTCATCGTCTCCCTGCAGGCCGTCGGCATCGTCCTCGTCGTCGCGATGCTGTTCGTCCTCACCTACCTCTTCGCCCCGGAGCACGGGGTCCTCGCCAGGCGGCGCCGGGCGTCGAGGCCCGTGATCGACGTGACCGCGAGCGAGCCCGCGCCGGTGTGAGCCAGCGAACAGGTGATCAACCAGGCCGAGCGGGCGCGGTGATGGGACCATGACGGCATGACCCGCGCCGACCTCGCCAAGCGCCCCGACCAGGTGGCCGCGATGTTCGACGGCGTCGCGGCCCGCTACGACACGACGAACACCGTCCTCTCCCTGCGCCAGGACCGCTCGTGGCGCCGGGCCGTGGTGCGCGCCCTCGACGTGCGGGCCGGCGAGCTGGTCCTCGACCTGGCCGCGGGCACGGGGACCTCCACCGAGCCCTTCGTCGACGCCGGGGCGCGCGCGGTCCCCTGCGACTTCTCCCTCGGGATGCTCGGCGTCGGGCGCGGGCGCCGCCCCGACATGGCCTTCACCGCCGCCGACGCGACCGCCCTGCCCTTCCCGGACGACACCTTCGACGCGGTGACCATCAGCTTCGGCCTGCGCAACGTCGTGGAGCCTAAGGTGGCGCTCGCCGAGATGCTCCGGGTCACCCGGCCCGGGGGTCGCCTGGTGGTCTGCGAGTTCAGCCACCCCGTGCTCCCGGTCCTGCGCCAGCTCTACGTGCCCTACCTCCTGCGCGCCCTGCCGGCAGTGGCCCGCGCGATGTCGTCGAACCCCGAGGCGTACGTCTACCTCGCGGAGTCCATCCGCGCCTGGCCCCACCAGCGCGAGCTCGCCGGGTGGCTCACCGACGCCGGGTGGGAGGGCGCGCGCTGGCGCGACCTCACCGGCGGGATCGTCGCGCTCCACGCCGCGGTGGCACCGCGATGAGCCCCACGACGAGCCCCACGACGAGCGCTGCCCGGGACGTCGACCCACCCGTGGTCGACGTTGACGTCGTCGTGGTCGGCGCCGGTCCTGCGGGCGCGGCCGCGGCCCGCCACCTCGCCGCCGCGGGGGCCGACGTGGCGCTGCTGGAACGGTCCTCCTTCCCGCGCGACAAGATCTGCGGCGACGGCCTCACCCCGCGCGCGGTGCGCGAGCTCGGTTACCTCGGCGTCCCCACGCAGGAGTCCGACGGGTGGCACCGCACCAAGGGCCTGCGCCTGGTCGGAGGGGGCCGCAGCTACGAGTTCCCCTGGCCCGTCCTGTCCAGCTTCCCCGACCACGGCCTGGTGCGGACCCGTGGCGACCTCGACGCCACCCTCGCGCGCCACGCCGCGTCCGCGGGGGCGCGCCTGAGCGAGGCGACGATGGTCACCGCGCCGCTCCGGGCCGGTGAGAACGGGCCGGTGACGGGCGTGAGCGCCCACCCGGTCGACGAGCGGGGCCGCCGCTCCGGGGCCGACGTGCACTACCGCGCAGCCGTTGTCCTCGCCGCCGACGGGGTCTCCGCGAAGCTGGCCAGGGCGCTCGGGGTGGAGCGGCGCACCGACCGCCCCCTCGGCATCGCCGCCCGCACCTACTTCACCACCCCGCGCAGCCACGAGCCCTGGATGGAGAGCTGGTTGGAGCTGTGGTCCGGTGAGCCCCGGCGCTCGGACCTCCTCCCCGGGTACGGCTGGATCTTCGGCCTGGGCGACGGCACCGCGAACGTCGGCCTCGGGATGGTGCGCGGCCGCGACTCCAGCCCCCGTCCCACCGTGGACCTGCGCGCGGTCCTGCGGACGTGGCTCGCCGCCACCCCCGCGGGGTGGACCCTCGACGAGGACCACCAGATCGGGCCCGTGAAGTCCGCTGCGCTGCCCATGGGCTTCAACCGCACCCCCCACCTGGCGCACGGGATGCTCCTGCTCGGCGACGCCGGCGGGATGGTCAACGCCTTCAACGGCGAGGGCATCGAGTACGCGATGCACTCCGGGCGGCTCGCCGCCGAGGCCGCCGTGGGCGCGCTCGCCGCCCCCGACCCGGCCGGGCGCGAGAGGGCGCTCGCCGCCTACCCCGCAGCGCTGCGCTCCGAGCTGGGCGGCTACTTCGCGCTGGGACGCGTCTTCGCCCGGCTCATCGAGCACCCCGTGGTCATGGCCTCCGCGGTGCGCCTGGGCCTGCCGCGCCGCTCCGTCATGCACCTCGTGGTCAAGCTGCTCGCCAACCTCGCCGA
>JBBSRD010000014.1:0-18829 GCA_038243415.1 Actinomycetales bacterium
GCTGCGGACCGCACCGTCTACACCGAGGTCAGCGAGCTCACCTCGCGCGTGCGCGAGAGCCACCGCGAAGGCATCTGATCTGCCTTTGGCGCCGGCGCACGGCCCGCGGGGGCCCTTGCCCACCCTCCGTCCACAGCCTGTGGACACCTGTGGACGACCGTCGCGGCGTCGACGACGCGAGCCTGTGCACAACCCCTGATCCGCTGTGGACCACAGGGGGTCGTCCTGTGGACGAGCGGTGGACAACTCGAGGGTCCGCTGTGGACAGACTCTGTCGTCCACAGAGCCACGGGGTCCCTGTGGACGACCGTCCACAGGTTGTCCACAGGGACGAACCGCCCCTGAGCAGGCAGGACGGGGGTTGTCCACACTGTCCACAGCGCCTACGACGACGACGAACCCCTGTTCCCCCCGGATGACACCGCTACCCACACCTGGGGATGGGGACAACTCGTCAGACCGGACCAGCACGGACCAGCACGCGCCAGCACCGAGGAGCAACCGCACGACGAAGAACGCCGAGGAGCACCGAGGGGGTGGGATCGAGGGAGCAGGCGCACCCTGGACCGTCGCCGGTCGGTAGGGTCTCCACGTCGACCCGACACCCCGCAGGCTGGTACCGCCGTTCTCCCCGCTCGCGGGGCCCGGCACGAGAGATGGACGGAGCGCTGGCGCTGACGTGAGGTTCCGAGCAGACCGAGACGCTTTCGCCGAGGCCGTCGGGTGGACCGCACGGGCGCTCCCGCAGCGTCCGCCCGTGCCCGTGCTGGCGGGGATCCTCGTCGAGGCGGTCGAGGGCGGCGGTGTCCGTCTGTCCTGCTTCGACTACGAGGTCTCAGCCCGCACCGAGGTCGACGCGGAGGTGGACGAGCCGGGTCGCGCCCTGGTCTCCGGTCGCCTTCTCGCCGACATCGCGCGCTCGCTGCCGAGCTCGACCGTCACTGTGGTCGCCGAGGGCAGCACCCTCGTCATCACGTGCGGCTCCTCGCGCTTCAACCTGCTGACGATGCCGGTGGAGGACTACCCGGGCCTTCCCGCGATGCCCGAGGCGATCGGCACCGTCCCCGGCGACGTGCTGGCCGACGCCGTGGCCCGCGTCGCAGTGGCGGCCAGCCGCGACGAGACACTCCCGATCCTCACGGGCGTGCGCCTGGAGATCGAGGGCGACACCCTGACGCTCCTGGCGACCGACCGCTACCGCCTCGCCATGCGGGAGGTGCCGTGGAGCTCCTCCACCCCCGGCGCCTCGGCGGTGGCGCTCCTGCGGGCGAAGACGCTCTCGGACGTCTCGAAGTCGCTCGGCACCTCCGACGTGACCCTGTCGCTCGCCGGTGACGACCCGGTGGCCGGCATCGGCGGTCGGCGCGGTGCGGGCATGGCCGGGTTCGAGGCCGGTGGACGCCGCTCGACGTCCCAGCTGGTCGACGGGGACTACCCCAAGGTCCGGGCCCTGTTCCCCGCGGAGTCCCCGGTCAGCGCCGTGGTCCCCACCGCCGCTCTGTCCGAGGCCGTCAAGCGCGTGGCGCTGGTCGCGGAGCGCAACACCCCCGTGCGCCTGGCCTTCAGCGAGGGCCAGGTGGTGCTCGAGGCCGGCCAGGGTGACGACGCGCAGGCCTCCGAGGCCCTCGAGGCCACGCTGGAGGGCGACGACATCACCGTCGCGTTCAACCCGGCGTTCCTCCTGGACGGCCTGAACGCGGTGTCGGCGCCCTTCGTGCGCTTCGCCTTCACCCAGCCGTCGAAGCCCGCCGTCCTCACCGGGCAGCGCGAGGCCGACGCCAGCCACGACACCACGTACCGCTACCTGATCATGCCCGTCCGCCTGGCGGGCTGAGGACCCAGCCGCCAGCGTGGTCGTTCCCGCTCGTCAACAGGAGGTTCCCGTGCACATCGGACTCATCGGCCTGGGCAAGATGGGCGGCAACATGCGCACCCGCCTGCGCGACGCCGGCATCGAGGTCACCGGCTACGACCCCAACCCCGACGTCACCGACGTCCCCGACAGCGCGGCCCTGGTCGCCGCCCTGCCGGCGCCCCGCGTGGTCTGGGTCATGGTGCCGTCGGGCAAGATCACCGACTCCGTCATCGACGAGCTCGCAGGGGTGCTCGAGAGCGGCGACATGGTCATCGACGGCGGCAACTCCAAGTGGACCGATGACGAGAAGCACTCCGCGGCCTTGGAGGAGAAGGGCATCGGCTTCGTCGACTGCGGGGTCTCCGGCGGGGTGTGGGGCCTCACCGAGGGGTACGGTCTCATGGCCGGCGGTGCCCAGGAGCTGATCGACCGGGCGATGCCCGTCTTCGACGCCCTGCGCCCTGGGGGCCCCCGCGACGAGGGCTTCGTCCACGCCGGCGAGGCCGGGGCCGGCCACTACGTGAAGATGGTCCACAACGGCATCGAGTACGGGCTGATGCAGGCCTACGCCGAGGGCTACGAGCTCCTCGCCGCCAAGCCGCTCGTCAAGGACGTCCACGGCGCCTTCAAGGCGTGGTCGCGCGGCACCGTCATCCGCTCCTGGCTCCTGGACCTCATGGTTCGCGCGCTGGAGGCCGAGGGTGGCGAGCTCGACGACATCCGCGGCTACGTCCACGACTCCGGCGAGGGCCGCTGGACCGTCGAGGAAGCCATCGAGAACGCGGTCCCGATGCCGGCGATCACCGCTGCGCTCTACGCGCGCTTCACCTCGCGGCAGGACGACTCCCCGGCGATGCGCGCGGTGGCGGCGCTGCGCCACCAGTTCGGCGGCCACGCCGTCGAGGACGCCCCGGACGGCAGGGACGGTCCCGCGCCGAAGGAGGCCGAGGCAGGGAAGGCCGGGCCCAGCTCGGGCACCGGCAGCGTCTCGGCGCGGTGACGGCAGCAAGGGCAGCAAGAGCAGCGAGGCCGGTGACGTGCGCGTCACCCACCTGTCGCTGAAGGACTTCCGCTCCTACGCCGGCGCCGCGGTCGACCTCCGCGCCGGCCGCACGACGATCGTCGGGCGCAACGGCGAGGGCAAGACGAACCTCGTCGAGGCCCTCGGGTACGTCGCGACCCTGGGCAGCCACCGGGTCTCCACCGACGGGCCGCTCGTGCGCGAGGGGGCCGAGCGCGCCGTCGTGCGGGTGTCCGTGGAGCGCGAGGGCCGCGAGCAGCTCGTCGAGCTGGAGATCGTGCCGGGCCGCGCGAACCGGGCCCGGTTGAACCGCAGCCCCGCCCCGAGGCCCCGCGACGTGCTCGGGGTGCTGCGGACCGTGCTGTTCGCCCCCGAGGACCTCGCGCTGGTCAAGGGCGACCCCGACGGCAGGCGACGCTTCCTCGACGAGGTGCTCGTCGCCCTGGCCCCACGCCTCGCCGGGGTCCGGGCCGACTACGAGAAGGTCCTCCGCCAGCGCAACGCCCTCCTCCGCTCGGCGCGCAGCCGGCACGGAGGACCGCGCCGCGCACGCGAGGAGGCGGGCACCGACGCGAGCGACACCCTCTCCGTGTGGGACGCGCACCTCGCGTCGGCGGGCGCCGAGCTGCTGCACGCCCGCCTCCACCTCGTGAGGCGCCTCGCACCCCACATGGGCGGCGCCTACGACGCCGTCGTCGCCGATCCTGTGGAGCCCGCCGGCGCCGCGGGTCCCGACGCCGACGCCGACGCGGGGGCGGAACCGGCTGCGGGAGCCGTCCCGCCGCCGGTGGCCACGCTCGCCTACCGCTGCTCGATCCCGTCGGTGGACTCCCTCGACGTGGTCGGCGGCGGTCCCCTCCCCGGGAGGGCGGAGCTGGCCCGCGCGCTGGCGTCCCAGCTCGACGAGGTCCGCGCTGCGGAGCTGGAACGGGGCACCACCCTGGCGGGACCCCACCGCGACGACCTCCTGCTCGAGCTGCACGGGCGCCCCGCGCGCGGCTACGCCAGCCACGGCGAGTCGTGGTCCTTCGCCCTGGCGCTGCGCCTGGCGAGCTGGGCACTGATGCGCGGCGCTGACGTCTCCGCGCCGTCTGTGAGCGGCGCGGGTGCCACCGACGACCCGGTGCTGGTCCTCGACGACGTCTTCGCCGAGCTCGACGCCGGACGCCGACGCCGTCTGGCGGGGCTCGTGGCCGGCGCGGAGCAGGTGCTGGTGACGGCGGCCGTCGACGAGGACGTCCCCCCCGAGCTCTCGGGCGCCGTGCTGCGCGTCGAGGGGGGCCAGGTGCGGGCCGATGGCTGACCGTGACCCCGCGGAGGGCAAGGACCCCCCGCAGGGCGCGGGGACCGGGGCGAGCGCCGACGCCGGTGCGAGCACGGGGGCCGACGCGGCGCGCACCGCCCTGAACCGGGCGCGGACGGCAGCCGGTGAGCGCGGCGCCACCCGGGGCCGCGCGGGCGACCCGGGGTCTGGCGCGCGGCGGCCCCGCCCCCCGCCGGGGCTCTCCACCGGGGCGCGCCCCGACGGCCGCGACCCGCAGGCCCTCGGCGGGAGCCTGGACCGCCTGGTCTCCGAGCGGGGCTGGCACCGCCCCGTCGCCGTGGGCGGGGTGCTGGGCCGGTGGCCCCAGGTGGTGGGCCCCGAGCTGTCCGAGCACTGCGCCCCCGAGCGCTTCGAGGACGGTTCCCTGACGGTGCGCGCCGACTCGACGGCGTGGGCGACCCAGGTGCGGCTCCTGTCGCCGCTGCTCCTCCAGCGCCTCGCCGAGGAGCTGGGCAAGGACGTGGTGCGACGTCTGGTGGTCCGCGGGCCGTCGGCGCCCTCGTGGCGCAGCGGCCCGAGGGTGGTCAGCGACGGCCGGGGCCCGCGCGACACCTACGGCTGAGGCTTTCCCGGGTGCGGCGCGGCGGCGGGGACGCCTGAGGCTCTGTCGGTCGAGGCGTCGTACCCCCTCACACGATGAGCCCTCTCGGCGACCCACGGTGCCCTGGCGGCGCGCAGAGCGGCGACCGGCCGGCCGTGGTCGGTTCGTCGCGGTAGGCTCGGTGCCCGGTCGGCCGGTGAGGCCGCCGCGAGAAGGAGAACCGTGACGCAGCCCCCCACCAGCCCCGCAGACGGTACGGACGACGGTACCTCGGCGCCGCCCGCAGCCGACGGTCCTGACCCCCGCGAGGAGCTCAGGACCGACCCCGTGACCGCCCCCGACGCCGTGCGCGCGCCCGACGGTGAGAGCGGCTCCGCCGCCGTCGTCGGCGACCCGGCTCCGGCGCCCGCTGACGGCGACGACGCCGCTGGGGGGCGCGGAGGCGGCCACGACGGGTACGACGCAGCGAACATCACCGTGCTCGAGGGCCTCGAGGCGGTGCGCAAGCGCCCGGGCATGTACATCGGCTCGACGGGCCCCCGCGGCCTGCACCACCTGGTCTACGAGGTGGTCGACAACTCCGTCGACGAGTCCCTCGCCGGCCACGCCACCACCATCGACGTGACCCTCCTCGCCGACGGCGGCGTGCGGGTCGTCGACGACGGGCGCGGCATCCCGGTCGACGAGCACCCCGTGGAGAAGAAGTCTGCGGTCGAGGTGGTGCTCACCGTCCTGCACGCGGGCGGCAAGTTCGGCGGTGGCGGGTACTCCGTCTCCGGCGGGCTGCACGGTGTCGGCGTCTCCGTCGTCAACGCCCTCTCCTCCCGCCTCGACGTCGAGGTCCGCCGCCAGGGTCGCGTGCACCGCCAGCGCTACCACCTGGGCGTGCCCCAGGCGCCGCTCTCGACCGACGAGGCGACGGACGTCAGCGGCACCACGGTGAGCTTCTGGCCGAGCGCGGACATCTTCGAGACCACCGAGCTCGACTACGAGACGCTGCGCTCGCGCCTCCAGCAGTACGCCTTCCTCAACAAGGGCCTGTCGATCTCGCTGACCGACGAGCGCCCGCGCCACCGGACCGACGCGAGCATCGCCGAGGGCTCCCCGGCGGACAAGGACATGGCGGCCGCCGACGAGAAGGCCGACGCCGCCGAGCGCTCCGTCACCTACTGCTACCAGCGGGGCCTCGTCGACTACGTCGAGCACCTCAACTCGTCCAAGAAGGCCGAGGCGGTGCACCCCCAGGTCATCGACTTCGAGACCGAGGACGCCGAGCGGATGATGAGCCTCGAGGTCGCGATGCAGTGGACCGGCTCCTACTCCGAGAGCGTCCACACCTACGCCAACACCATCAACACCCACGAGGGCGGGACCCACGAGGAGGGCTTCCGCGCAGCCCTCACGTCGCTCGTGAACCGCTACGCCCGCGCCGAGAAGCTGCTCCGCGAGAAGGACGAGTCCCTCAGCGGCGAGGACGTGCGCGAGGGGCTCACCGCCGTGGTGTCGGTGAAGCTCGGTGAGCCGCAGTTCGAGGGCCAGACGAAGACCAAGCTCGGCAACACCGAGGTCAAGGGCTTCGTCCAGCGCGTCGTCACGGAGCAGCTGAACGACTGGTTCGCCCGCAACCCCCGCGAGGCCAAGGACGTGGTGCGCAAGGCCATCGGCTCGGCGCAGGCCCGGATGGCTGCCCGCAAGGCGCGCGACGCCACGCGGCGCAAGGGCCTGCTGGAGTCCGGCGGCATGCCCGGCAAGCTCAAGGACTGCCAGTCCAACGACCCCACGCGCTGCGAGGTCTTCATCGTCGAGGGCGACTCCGCCGGCGGTTCCGCCGTGCGCGGCCGTGACCCGGAGACCCAGGCGATCCTGCCGATCCGCGGGAAGATCCTCAACGTCGAGCGGGCCCGCCTGGACAAGGCGCTGGGCAACCAGGAGGTCCAGGCGCTCATCACCGCCTTCGGCACCGGCATCGGCGAGGACTTCACCCTCGACAAGCTGCGCTACCACAAGATCGTGCTCATGGCCGATGCCGACGTGGACGGCCAGCACATCACCACGCTGCTGCTCACCCTGCTGTTCCGGTACATGCGCCCGCTCGTCGAGGCCGGGCACGTCTACCTCGCGCAGCCGCCCCTGTACCGGATCAAGTGGTCCAACCGCGAGCACGACTTCGTCTACTCCGACCGGGAGCGCGACGCCGTCATCGAGGACGGCACCGCTGCGGGCGGCCGCCTGCCCAAGGAGAACGGGGTCCAGCGCTACAAGGGCCTCGGGGAGATGAACTGGGACGAGCTGGCCAAGACCACCATGGACCGCGCGCACCGCACCCTGCGCCAGGTCACCCTCGACGACGCCGCCGGCGCCGACGCGATCTTCTCGGTGCTCATGGGCGAGGACGTCGAGTCCCGCCGCACCTTCATCCAGCGCAACGCCCGCGACGTGAGGTTCCTCGATGTCTGAGCCGCCCAGCACCACCGTGATCGACGCCGACGGGGACGGCGGCGCCTCTGACGACCGGGTCGAGCAGGTGGACCTGCAGCTGGAGATGCAGCGGTCCTACCTGGACTACGCGATGTCCGTCATCGTCAGCCGGGCGCTGCCCGACGTCCGCGACGGTCTCAAGCCGGTGCACCGCCGGGTGCTGTACGCCATGTACGACGGCGGGTACCGCCCCGACCGCGGGTACAACAAGTGCGCCCGCGTCGTGGGCGACGTCATGGGGCAGTACCACCCCCACGGCGACACGGCGATCTACGACGCCCTCGTGCGCCTGGCCCAGGACTGGTCGCTGCGCTACCCGCTGGTGGACGGCCAGGGAAACTTCGGCTCCCCCGGCAACGACCCCGCGGCGGCCCCCCGGTACACCGAGTGCCGCATGGCCCCGCTGGCCATGGAGATGGTGCGCGACATCGACCAGGACACGGTCGACTTCTCGCCCAACTACGACGGCAAGTCCCTCGAGCCCGACGTCCTGCCCTCGCGGTTCCCGAACCTCCTGGTCAACGGCTCCGTTGGCATCGCCGTGGGCATGGCGACGAACATCCCGCCGCACAACCTGCGGGAGATCGCGGACGCGGTGCGCTGGGCCCTCGAGCACCCCGACGCCGACGACGCGACCCTCCTCGAGGCGCTCATCGCCCGCGTCCAGGGCCCGGACTTCCCGACCCACGGGCTCATCATGGGTCGCGCAGGCATCGAGGACATGTACCGCACCGGGCGCGGCAGCATCACCATGCGGGCCGTCGTCGAGGTCGAGGAGATCCAGAACCGCCAGTGCCTGGTCGTGACCGAGCTGCCCTACCAGGTCAACCCCGACAACCTCGCGCAGAAGATCGCCGACCTGGTCCGCGACGGCCGGCTCTCCGGCGTGGCCGACGTGCGCGACGAGACCTCGGGCAAGACCGGCCAGCGCCTCGTCATCGTGCTGCGGCGCGACGCCGTCGCGAAGGTGGTGCTGAACAACCTCTACAAGCACACCCCCCTGCAGGACAACTTCAGCGCCAACATGCTCGCGCTCGTCGACGGGGTGCCGCGCACCCTCAGCCTCGACGGGTTCGTCAAGCACTGGGTCGCCCACCAGATCGACGTCATCACCCGTCGCACCGCCTTCCGGCTGCGGAAGGCCCAGGACCGCGCCCACATCCTCCAGGGCTACCTCAAGGCCCTGGACGCACTCGACGCGGTCATCGCCCTCATCCGCGCCTCAGCGACCGCGGACGACGCACGCACCGGTCTGGTGGACCTCCTCGACGTCGACGAGACGCAGGCCTCGGCGATCCTCAACCTCCAGCTCCGCCAGCTCGCGGCGCTGGAGCGCCAGCGGATCCTCGACGAGTTCGAGCGCCTGCAGGGCGAGATCGCCGACTACGAGGACATCCTGGCCTCGCCGCCGCGCCAGCGCTCCATCGTGGGGGAGGAGCTCGCGGCCATCGCGGAGAAGTACGGGGACGAGCGGCGCTCGCGCATCCAGCCCTTCGAGGGTGACATGTCCATGGAGGACCTCATCCCCGTCGAGGACGTGGTGGTCACCATCACCTCGGGCGGCTACGCGAAGCGCACCCGGGTCGACGCCTACCGCAGCCAGCGGCGCGGCGGCAAGGGCGTGAAGGGCGCGGCGCTGCGCGCCGACGACGTGGTGGGCACCTTCGTGGCCACCACGAGCCACCACTGGCTGCTGTTCTTCACCTCCTTCGGGCGGGTCTACCGCGCCAAGGCCTACGAGCTGCCCGAGGGCGGCCGCGACGCGCGCGGCCAGCACGTCGCCAACCTCCTCGCCTTCCAGCCGGGGGAGACCATCGCCCAGGTGATGGCGCTGCGGGACTACAGCCAGGCGCCGTTCCTCGTCCTGGCCACCCGCGAGGGGCTGGTCAAGAAGTCCCGCCTCTCCGACTACGACTCCCCGCGGACCGGCGGGGTCGTGGCCATCAACCTGAGGGAGAACGACGAGCTCGTCGCCGCCCGCCTGGTCTCCGACGACGACGACCTCCTGCTGGTCTCCCGCTCCGGGCAGTCGGTGCGCTTCACCGCGACCGACGAGGCGCTGCGGCCGATGGGGCGGGCGACCGCAGGCGTCACCGGGATGAGGTTCCGCGACGGCGACCAGCTCCTCGCGATGGACGTGGTCCGTGAGACCACCGCCGAAGACGTCTTCGTCGTCTCGGCCAACGGCCTGGCCAAGCGCTCGCCCGTCGCGGAGTACCGGGTGCAGGGGCGCGGCGGCTACGGGATCCGCGTGGCCAAGCTCTCCGAGCGCGGCGGCGACCTCGTGGGGGCCCTGCTCGTCGGGGACGCCGACGAGGTGCTCGTCGTGATGTCCAGCGGGAAGGTCGTGCGCTCGCCCGTCGCGGGCGTGCGGGCCACGGGGCGCAACACGATGGGCGTCTCCTTCGCCGACGTGAAGCGCGGTGACGCCGTGATCGGTATCGCCCGAAACGTCGAGAAGGTGGTCGCAGCAGAGATCGGTGCTGACGATGGGTTACCTTCGACACCGCCTGCGGACCTGACGTCTGAGGGTGAGGCCGACTAGGGTCGCGGGGGTCGACGGAGGCTCAGTCGTCTCTGTTCGTCCAGCCGCCACGATGGAGGGTCACGTGAGCACGACGTCGAACGCTTCGGAGGGCCGCTCCGGCCCCCGCAGGAACGGCGTGCGCCCCGAGGGTGCGCGCCAGGACCGTCCCTCCGCCGTCCAGGACAGGCCAGCGGCGGCCGGCCGTGCGCCCACCGCCACCGCGCCACGGCCGACCTCCCAGAACGCTCGGACGCGCCCAGCGGGCCCGGGCGGCGCGCCCTCCGGTGTGCGCGACCCGCGGAGCGGCGGCTCGGCGGCCGGCGTGGCCGGCGCCCCGCGCCCCGAGCCCGGCGCCGAGGCGAGGACGGCTGCTGCCGGCTCTGAGGTCGGTCCTCGCCAGGTGCGCCTGACCGCGGCCCACATCAACGCCTGGACGGTGCTGCGGATCTCGTTCCTGCTCTCCGTGGCCCTCGGTGTGGTGCTGGTCGTCGCCGTGGCCGTGGTGTGGGGCGTGCTCGACGGCATCGGCGTCTTCGAGTCCGTCAACAGCGTGATCCGCGAGGTCGTCGGCACCGAGTCCAGCTTCGACCTGCTGGAGCTCGTCGGCCTCTCGCGGGTGCTGTCGCTCACCGTGGTCGTGGCCGTGATCAACGTGGTGCTCCTGACCCTCCTCGCGACGCTGGGCACCGTGCTCTACAACCTCTGCGGCGCCCTGGTCGGCGGCGTCCGGCTCACCCTCACCGACGACTGATCCCCTCGACCCCGGTCAGGGGGCCGGGTGGTACCGGTGCCCGGCGTGTACGCTGATGTCTCCCGTGCTGGAGTCGTCACAGCGGTGCGGGGCAGCACGGGCCTGTAGCTCAGTCGGTTAGAGCGCTTCCCTGATAAGGAAGAGGTCGGAGGTTCAAGTCCTCCTAGGCCCACCGTGCAGCATGAGCTCCTCCGTCGGGCGTTTCCTCCTTCTCGGGACGCTCAGCGCGTCGTAGCGCTGCTCGGGCGACCGGGACGAGAGCGTCTTCCCCGACGTCGGGTGCCTGCACCTGGACCGGGCCGACCCGCGTCGCCAGCGACCTGTTCCAGGGTCTGGTGCGGCCCGACGTCGTCCGGAACGGCATCGAGGCCTCCGGGGCCGCTGATAACGTGAGGCTGCATCCGGTCGACGTGCAGCGCACGACAGCCGTGACGGGGACGTGGCGCAATTGGTAGCGCACCTGCTTTGCAAGCAGGGGGTTAGGGGTTCGAGTCCCCTCGTCTCCACCGCTCGGTCCTGAGAGCCCCACCTCCAGGACGCACGACGAAGGCCCTGGTCCTCGCGGACCAGGGCCTTCGTCGTGGTGGACGCCGATCAGTTGTCGGCGGTGCCGGTCTTCTTGTCCTTCGCGGAGATCCCGGTGGCCTCGTCAGCGCTCGAGGTGGCACCGGCAGGCTTGGCGTCACCGGGCTTGGTGCCCGCGGTGCCGGCCCTGCGACCGGAGTCGCCCTGCGTCGGAGAGGTGGAGGGCTTGGCGTACGAGGGGTCGCTCTCCTTCTTCTGGGGCGCGGGGCGCACGACGGTCTCGGTGACCTCCGAGGCCTCGCCGGCGGACTGGACGTCGCGAGCGCGGGCCGCCTCGGGGTCCGTGGCGCGGCTCTGCTGCGGGGACGTGGAGCCTGCCGCCTTCGGCGGGTTGCTGCGCGGGGGCACCACCGACGCGGCGGACGATCCCGTCGTGGAGGCCGGGTTGGTCTGGCCACCGCCCGAGGCGGCGTCCGGGGACGAGGGCTTCTCGTCGGCGGTGGAGGGACGCGGCGACGAGGCCACGGTCTTCCCGCTCTCGTCCGGGGGGGCGGTCTTGCCGTCCGGGGCGGGGTTGGTGACGTCGCCGGTGGAGCTGGCGATCCCGCCGGAGCCGAGCCCGCTGCCCTGACCCGGGTGGGACAGGCGCGTCTGGTCGCCGCCGGTGGCGGGGACCCACGGGTCGCTGGGGGACTTGCTCTTCCACACCGCGAAGCCCGCTGCGGTCGCCGCACCGATGACGGCGCTGACGAGCAGGAACGTCTTGATGCCCGGCCGGCGCTGCTGGACCTCGACCTTTCCGCGCAGGGCGACGGCCTTGCCCTTGCCGGCCCGCTCGGCCTTCTTGCCGGTGCTCTTCGCGTCCTGGGCGTTGCCCTGGGCGGAGGAGAGGGCGCTCTGGCTGGCCGAGGCGGCTGCCGTGGTGGCGTCAGCGACCTTGTCCGAGGCCGCTGCGGCGGCAGCGGAGACGCTGTCCAGCAGGCGGGGCAGGAAGTCCTCGACGATGCGGTCGCGGGCGTGGTCGACCTTCGGGGCCAGCGCCTGTGCGGCGTGCTCCACCCTGGGCGCTGCGGCCTCGACGCTGCGGCCGTAGGCCTGCGTCAGCTGCGCCTTGGACATCTCGCCGGCCTCGGCGATCCGAGGGACGGCCCAGGCACGGGCGGCGCTGGCCGACGTGCTGGCGTCCGAGGCGGCCTTGGACAGCGCCGGAGCGGCGTGCTGGTTCCAGTGGTCGGCCGCCTGGGAGCTGCGGGCCTTGACCTCGTCGGCGAGGTACGAGGCGTGGTCGCTGGCGCGCTTCTTGGCGTGCTGGGCGGTGGCGCCGGCTGCGAGGGCCACGGGGGCCCCCTTCAGCGCGACGGGAGCCAGCTTCGCTGCCCCCTTCACGCCGTGCTTGGCCAGGGCCTTCTTGGTCTTGCGCTTCGAACGACGGCTGATGACCGACACTCGTCCTCCTCACGGGCAGCAGCGCTGCCTCTTCTGTCATGGCGCACCGGAGGGTGCTGGCTCCCTGCCATCATGCCGCGATCCGCGTCCCCGCGGCTACCCGGCACCCGGACTGCTCGGGCTTCGCGCCCCCCGACGACACCGCTGCGCGCCTCACGTCGGGAGGTCTCGCCCACGGGATGGGAGGATGGCGTCATGGAAGCAACGCTGCACACGAACCACGGCGACGTCCGCGTCACCCTCTTCGAGCACCAGGCGCCCAAGACCGTCGCGAACTTCACGGGGCTGGCCACGGGCGAGAAGGAGTGGACCGACCCCAAGACCGGTGAGGCCTCGTCAAAGCCCTTCTACGACGGGCTGTCCTTCCACCGCATCATCCCGGGCTTCATGGTCCAGGGCGGCGACCCGGTGGGCAACGGCACGGGCGGGCCCGGCTTCGAGTTCGACGACGAGATCCACCCCGAGCTGACCTTCGTCGACCCCTACAAGCTGGCCATGGCCAACGCCGGCAAGCGCGGCGGCAAGGGCACCAACGGCTCGCAGTTCTTCATCACCGTCGGCGCCACCCCGTGGCTGCACGGCAAGCACACCATCTTCGGTGAGGTGGCCGACGAGGAGAGCCGCAAGGTCGTCGACGCCATCGTCGCCGTGCCGACCGGCTCCCAGGACAAGCCCAAGAAGCCCGTCGTCATCGAGTCGGTGGAGATCGCCTGAGCACCCCCGCACCACCACCGCCGGAGGGCGGAGCGGCGCCGGGACCCGTCCCGGCGCCGCCGGTGTGCCCTCGTCACCCCGATCGCGAGTCCTACGTCCGCTGCCAGCGGTGCGGGCGCCCCACGTGCCCGCAGTGCCAGCGCGAGGCCGCCGTCGGGGTCCAGTGCGTCGACTGCGTCGCGGCCGCATCCACCTCCGTGCCCAGCACGCGCACGGTCTTCGGTGGGCGCGCCTGGTCCGGTCGCCCGGTGGTCACCCTCACGCTCATCGGGACCTGCGTCGCGGTGTACCTGCTGCAGATCGCCGGCGGCGCGAGCATCACGGACGACCTGCTCTTCTACCCGCCCATCGGCGGGTTCGAGCCGTGGCGGTTCCTCACCGCGGCGTTCTTGCACTCGCCGAGCAGCTTCCTCCACATCGCCTTCAACATGTACGTCCTCTACCTCACCGGCCCCTCGCTCGAGGCGGCCATGGGACGGGTGCGCTTCGCCGCCCTCTACCTCGTGGCCGCGCTGGGGGGATCCGTGGGCTACCTGCTGCTGTGGACCCCGGACCAGCCGGGGACCGTCGGCGCCTCCGGCGCGGTCTTCGGGATGTTCGGCGCGCTCCTCGTGCTCCAGCGACGGCTCAAGCTCGACCTGCGTCAGACGCTCGTCATCGTCGGGCTCAACGCCGCCCTCGGCTTCGTGGTGCCGGGCATCGCCTGGCAGGCGCACCTCGGCGGCTTCCTCGTGGGCGCCGCCGTCGGCGCGATCATGGCGTACGCGCCAGCACCGAAGGACTCCCGCGACGCGCAGGGCCAGGTACGGCGGACGGCCGTCCAGGGGGGCGGCACGGCCGCCGTCGTGGTGGTGCTGGTGGTGGTCTCGACCACGTGGCTGGGAGCCCGCGGCCTCCTTCCCTGGTGACGCCGACGACGCTCAGGAACCCCTTCGTCACGCTCCGGATTCAGTGAGCCACAGACTCGTCCACACTGTGGACAACTTCTGGGGACAACCGTTCTAAGGAGCGGTGCTCAGCGCCAGCGGGTCGTCATGGCGAAGCCCACGATGATGAGCCCGAAGCCCACCGCGAGGTTCCAGCTGCCGATCGGGGGGATCGGGTAGGCCTTCACCCCGCTGAGGTAGAACACCACGATCCAGAGCAGCCCGGCGATCATCAGGGCGAGCATCGCGGGCACCCACCAGCGCGGCGTGGGCGCCAGTCCCTCGGCGCTGGCGAGCTTCATGCCCGTCAGCCCTGAGGCGCCCTGACCGGGCACCGGGTTCAGACCCTCAGAGCTGACGGTGGGTTCACGGCGGGCGCTCGGCGCAGCGGCGGCAGCGGTTCGTGCAGGGCTGCTCGCGGCGGCGGGACGGGCGCCGCGCGAGGCACCGGTCCGCCGGGACGGGCGACGCTTCGAGACGGGCACGGGTCCTCCGGGGCGGTCGGTGGGGCGGGCGTGAACCGGCACGGGCGAGGGGCTCGCGACGAGGTGCCGGATGGGCGGCTGCCGCCTGGTCATCGCCTAGCGTAGCGGTGAGGTGCGGCGCAGCGGGTGTTCGCGGCGGTCACGGCGCAGGCGTCCGCGGCGGTCGGGCGCGAACCAGGAGGTGGACCGGTGGGAGTTCCCCGATCGACGGAGCGAGGGGCCTCGAGGGGTCCTGCGACCGAGGCGGCGACGACGGCTGAGCCAGCGGCCGAGACGGCGCCCGCGGGGAGACCGGGCCGGGCCCGGGGCCTGGCCGCGGTCGGGACCTTCGCGGCGTTCGCGCTCGCCGGGGGGCTGTTCGCCACGTCGGCGAGCACCGCCGGCGGCGGCCAGCTGCGCGCCGACGCTGCCGACCTGCCGACGCTGGTGGCGACGCAGGAGAAGAGGGTCAGCGCCCGCACCGCCGACGTGGAGGCCCTGCGCCAGGAGGTCGACGCTCTCTCCGGTGAGGCCGGCGATCCCGTCGCGGCGGCCCTCACCGGGCGCGCGGAGGGCCTCGGGGGCGACGCCGCCGTCGCGGGGGCCAGCGGGGAGGGGGTCCAGGTGATGCTCGACGACGCCCCGCCGGGGACCGTCTCGGACGTGGACCCGGACCTCCTCCTCGTGCACCAGGAGGACCTGCAGGCCGTCATCAACGCGCTGTGGGCCGGAGGGGCCACGGCGGTCTCCCTCATGGACCAGCCGCTCATCGCGACGTCGGCGGTGCGCTGCGTGGGGTCCACCCTGCGGCTGCAGGGCCGTCTGTACGCCCCGCCGTACCAGGTGCGCGCCGTGGGCGACCCCGCTGTCCTCACCGCCGCGCTGGAGGCGGACGTGAACGTCCAGGAGTACCGCGCGTTCGAGGCGCTGGGCCTGGGGTGGGAGCTCACCTCGGAGGCCGCCGTCACCGTGCCGCCCTGGGAGGGCCCCCTGAAGCTGCGCTGGGCCAGCGCGCCCGAGGCGTGAGGGGCCGGTCCACGCCCGCCTCGGTGCTCGGTGAGCTGCTGCTCACGGCGGGGGCGCTGGTGCTGCTCTTCTTGGTGTGGCAGCTCGTCTGGACCGACGTGATCGCCGGAGCGGTGTCCGCGGCGCGCACCGAGGCGGTGGAGGCTCGCTTCGCCGGGGCGAGCAGCGCTGAGGGCGGGCCGGCCGGAGCGGCGTCCGCGGCCGATCCTGACGCGTCGGCGGCGGCCCCGCTGACGGGCGCCCCCGCGACGGACCTCTCCGTGACGGCCCCGCCGGCTGCCGGTGGGTCGCTCGCCGTGGTGCACGTCCCCCGGTTCGGACCGGGATGGTCGGTGGCGGCGCTGGAGGGGATCGACCGCGCGGACGTGCTCGACCAGGGCGTGCTGGGCCACTACCCCGGCACCGGGCTCCCCGGGACCCCGGGCAACCTCGCCCTGGCCGGGCACCGCACCACCTACGGCGCGCCGCTGTCGCGGATCGACGAGCTGGTCGACGGGGACCCGATCGTGGTCGAGACGCTCCAGGGCTGGTCCTCCTACCGCGTGTCGGCACAGGAGATCGTCACCCCGGACCGCGTGGACGTCATCGCGCCCGTGCCCGGAGCGCCCAAGGCCGTCCCCACGTCCGGCGTCCTGACGCTCACCGCGTGCCACCCCCGCTACTCCGCGCGGCTGCGGTACGTGGTGCACGCCGACCTGGTGTCCACCACGCCTCGCGGCGCCGGGCCGCCCGCAGCGCTCGCCGAGGCCCCGACCGGGGCCTCGTCCGCCGCGCCGGCTCCCTCGTCGACCCTCCCGCTGATCCACGCGAGGGGCTGAGGGCTGCATGTACGGCTGGCTGTGGCGCGCCCTCCCCGGCCCGACGTGGCTCCGGGCGACCACCGCGGCGATCACCGTGCTGCTCGCCGTCGCGGTCCTGTTCGCCTGGGTGTTCCCGGCGCTCGCGGGGCTGGTGCCCTCAACGACGGCACCGTGGGGTGAACGTCACCTCGACGCCCGTCTCAGCCTCTCCGCGTCGGCCCCGTGTCGCCTCAGCCGGCCCTCTGGCGGTGATCATGGGCGATGTGCCCCTCATGAGGTTCAGGAGAGGCCGAAGAACCATGATCACCCACGGGAGCTTCATGATCACTGCGGCGAGAGAGCGAGGGCCGGAGCGGGTGGTCCTGGAGCACCGTGACCAGCGACCGGGGGCATGGTCCAGACCCATGATCACGGCGTTGGCGTGAGGGCTCAGCGAGGACGGTCGGCGACGACGGCCGGGTGGGGTGGGTGCTGCGCGGTGGGCACCGGGCCGAGCGTCGTGCCCGGCTCTGGCGTGACCGGGCCGGGCCGCCGGTGGGACGATGGGACGGTGAGCCTCAAGATCCTCGTCGTCGACAACTACGACAGCTTCGTCTGGACGATCGCCGGCTACCTCACGCAGCTCGGGGCGGACTGCCGGGTGGTGCGCAACGACGCGATCGGCGCCGAGGCGGCTGACGGTGCGGACGCCGTGCTCCTCTCACCCGGCCCCGGGACGCCCGCCGAGGCCGGCGTGAGCGCGGACCTCGTGCGGCGCGCTGCCGAGACCGCCACGCCGCTCCTGGGGGTGTGCCTGGGGCACCAGGTGCTGAGCGAGGTCTACGGGGCGACGGTGACCCACGCCGACGAGCTGCTCCACGGCAAGACCTCCCAGGTGGTCCACGACCGCAGCGGGATCTTCGAGGGCCTGCCCACGCCCTTCACCGCCACCCGCTACCACTCCCTGGCGGTCGTCGCCGACACCGTCCCCGCCGACCTCGCGGTCACCGCCGCCACCGAGGACGGCGTGGTGATGGGTCTGCAGCACCGCACCCTGCCGCTGTACGGCGTGCAGTTCCACCCCGAGTCGGTGATGACCCAGGGCGGGCACCGGTTGTTCGCCAACTGGCTCGCGACGGCCGGTGACCCGGGCGCCGTCGAGCGTTCGGAGGGGATGGCACCGCTCGTCACCCGCTGACGGGTCGAGCGTCGTCGGACGCCCGCCGGACCTGCCCCTCAGCCCTCGGGAGGGGTGGTGGGCCTCGTCGTCGACGAGGTGCTCGGGGACGGGGACGCGGTCGGGGTCGGGGTCGGACCGTCGGTGCTCTCGCCGTCATCGGTCGGCGTGTCGGCGGGCTCCGGCTCCACGGGGAGCGCCTTGGCGACGGTCACGGTGACGGTGGCGCCCGGAGGGGCCTCGGAGCCCGCTGGCGGGTCCTGGGAGATGACGGTCCCGGGGTCCTCGTCCCCGGTGACCTCCTCGACGACCTGGATCTTGAAGTTTTGGCTGCCCAGGGTGTTGGCGGCGGCGACCTGCGTCTCCCCGACCACGTCCGGGACGCTCGAGTTGCCGCTGGAGACGAAGAGCTTGATCTCGGTGCCGGGGGCCACGCTCTCGTTGGCGGCAGGCTCCGTCCGGATCACGTCGCGGGGATCGACGTTGCCGTTGGACTCCTCGACGGTCTCCCCCGTCCGCAGACCCAGGTCGCGCAGGCGCAACGACGCCTGCGTCTCGCTCAGCCCGCTCACGTCCGGGATGGTGAGGTTCTCGGGTCCCTCGGAGACCGTGATGGTCACCGCGTCCCCCTCGACCACCTGGGTGTCGGGGTCAGGGCTCTGCTCGAAGACCTGTCCCGCGGGCGCGTCGTCGTTGTCCCGCGCGACGGTCACCTTCAGGCCGAGGTCGGTGAGGGTGGCGCGGGCGACGTCCTCGGTCTGGTCGAGCACCGTGGGCATCGGCACGAGCACCGGTTCGGGGGTCGAGTCCGGGCCGTACAGCGTGAAGAGCACGGCTCCCAGCAGCCCGAGGGCGACGAGGATCCCGAGCACCACCGCGACGACGGGCCCCTTGCGACGCTTCGGTGGCTCGTCGGGGGGAGTGCGCCCAGGGGTGCCTGCACCACCGAGGACGTTCGAGGAGGTGCCGCCGTCCGAGGCGTGGCCGTCGTCGGCGACCGGGTGGGCGGTGGTGGTCGCGGCGGCGTCGTACCCGGCGGCGCTCCCCACCCCGTACCCCGCAGCAGCGGCGCCCATCGCGCGCGTCGGCGTCGCGGACAGGGCACGGGTCTGGTCGGCGGACTGCGCGACGGTCGGGGCGGCGACGTCGCGCCCGCCCGCAGCGGCGAGGAGGTCCCGGCGGAAGTCCGCCGCGGTGGCGTAGCGGTCCTCGCGGTCCTTGGCGAGGGCGTGCAGCACCACGCGGTCCATCTCCGGGCTCACGGAGGGGTCCCAC
>JBBSRD010000015.1:0-18699 GCA_038243415.1 Actinomycetales bacterium
GAGCGAGGGGCCGACCGGCAAGGCCCTCGTCGTCGAGGACGACGACGACGTGCGCACGCTGCTGTGCACCCACCTGGCGCGGCGCGGGTGGGACGTGCGTTCCGCGGCCACCGGCGAGGACGGCCTGCTGCTCGCTGCGGCGCACCGACCGGAGATCGCGCTCGTCGACGTGGTGCTCCCCGGCATCGACGGCATCGAGGTCGTGCGGGCTCTGCGGGCCGACGAGAGCACCGCGGGCTGCCGCATCGTCATGACGTCGATGCTGGAGCGCGACGATCTCTTGGAGCTCGGCGCCGACGCGCTGCTGCCCAAGCCCTTCACGCGGCGTGACGTCACCCGCGTCCTGGACGACCTGCTGCTGGAGGCACGCTCATGACCACCATCCTCATCGCCGACGACGACACGGACATCCGCGATCTCGTCGCCTTCAAGCTCGAGCAGGCCGGCCACACCGTCATCGCGGTGGGCGACGGGCTGAGCGCCCTGGCGAGCGCCCGGAGCGAGCGGCCGGACCTCTGCGTCCTCGACCTCATGATGCCGGGGCTGTCCGGGCTGGACGTGTGCGCGGACCTGCGCCGCAACCCCGCCACGGCCTCGATCCCGGTGATCATGCTGACCGCGAAGGCCCAGGAGGCCGACGTCAGGGCCGGGTTCGCCACCGGCGCCGACGACTACGTCGTCAAGCCGTTCAGCCCGCGCGAGCTGGTCTCACGGGTGACCGCGGTGCTCGCCCGCACGACCGCCCCGAGTAGGTGAGCCCGACCGCCGCCGACGATCGTCGCGCCCACCCGCGCTCGGCGTGGGGCGGGCGTCTCGAGCGGGCCGGGCAGTCGCTGTCGCGGCGGCTCATGACGACCTTCGTCGCCTACCTGCTCCTCCTGGTGCTCGCCGGGGGCGTCGGGATCGCCGGCTCCGTCCACGTCGGGACCAAGCGCGCCGACGAGCTGCGGCAGGAGCGGCTCAGGGAGAGCGGAACGGCGATGATGCTGTCGATGGTCAGCGCCGAGAGCAGCGTGCGCGGCTACCGGCTGACGGGCGACCGGGCCTTCCTGGCTCCGTACGACGCCGCCCGCACAGAGCTCCCCCGCGACGTGGACGAGGCGCTGGTGTCCGCCGACGCGGAAGACGAGCGTGAGCTCATCCGCGCCCAGGGGGCGATCGCGCGGTACTGGTTCAGCGACCTCGCCGCGCCCATCGTCGTCAGCGACGGGCGGAGCGAGCCGACTGCGGCGGAGGCTGGCGTCTTCAAGGAGGTCTCCAGCCGCTACCGCGCGCTCAACGCCCGCCTGGACGTGCTGGCCGAGGAGAGGGTCGCGGCGGCCGACGCCGCGGCCGATCGGGCCGAGACCGCGGCCCTGCTCCTCAGCGCTGTCGCGCTCCTCCTGTCGCTGACCGTCGCGCTGGCGGTCCACCGACGCCTGCGCCGCGCTCTGGTGACCCCGCTGGAGGCGATGGTGGCCACCCTCGGGCGACTCACCGCCGGGCACCACGAGGCCAGGGCCGACGCCGACGCAGGCCCCGCGGAGGTGCGGCTCGTGGCGGCCTCCCTCAACGCCCTCGCCGGCCAGAGCGACCGGCTGCGCCGGGACCAGGCGGCCGGGGTCAGGTCCCAGCGGCTGGCGGTCGAGATCAGCCGGGCGATCCGGGACGAGATCGTCGACGGCGACCCCATCACGGAGGCGCTGAGCCGCCTCGGGCTCGAGCTGGGTGTGGACCGCGTCTACGTGCGCGAGATCGACGTGCAGGACCGGAGCCAGCTCGAGCGGCAGTGGATGCGCCCGCCGCTGGCACCGCTCCCGCCGACGACCGGCGACACGGAGTACGACCGCGAGGCCGTAGAGCGGCTCCGGTCGATCTACGCCACCATGTCTCGCTGGTCCAGCGACGACACCTCGGTCCCCCGCGCGGGGGAGGACATGACGCCAGCCTTCGTCACGCGCACCGGCGCCAGGGCGGCCGTCGCCGTGCCGGTCGGCGCCGGCCACGAGACCCTGGGCCTGCTGGCCGTCATCCAGACCACCGGTCCGCGCCGCTGGGACGAGCACGAGCTCGGCGTCATCACGTCGGTGGCCGCCGACCTGGGCCGGGCCCTCGTCGTCTCGCGGTTGCTGCAGCAGCCGGAGGCCCTGGTCGAGCAGCTGCGCAAGCTCGCCCGCGCGAAGACCGACTTCCTGTCCACGGTCAGCCACGAGCTCCGCACCCCCCTGACCTCCATCGCGGGGTACCTGGAGATGGTGCGGGAGGGCGACGGCGGCGAGGTGCCCCCGGCGATGGACGCGATGCTCGTCGTCGTCGAGCGGAACGCCGCCCGGTTGCGCTCGCTCATCGAGGACCTGCTCACCCTGTCCCGCATCGAGTCGGGCGCCTACCGCGTCACCCGCGAGGAGGTGTGCCTCGCCGAGACCGCCGCGATGGTGATGCAGTCCATGCGTCCCGCCGCGGAGAAGGGCAGGGTCACCGTGGCGCTCGAGATCTCCCAGGCAGACGCCCTGGTGCTGGGCGACCCGGGGCAGCTCGAGCGCGCGATCACCAACCTCGTCTCGAACGCCGTGAAGTTCACCCCGGCCGGCGGCTGGGTGCGCGTGGCGACGCGCGTCGAGGACGGCCGCGTGGTGCTCGAGGTCGCGGACACCGGTATCGGGATCCCCGCCGACGAGCAGGACCAGCTGTTCTCCCGCTTCTTCCGGGCCTCGAACGCCACGGAGCAGGCGATCCCCGGTACGGGGCTCGGCCTGACGATCGTCCGCTCGATCGTCGAGCACCACGGCGGCGACCTGCGCCTGGCCTCGGTGGCGGAGCAGGGCACCACCGTGACCATGGACCTCCCCCTGCTGGCCGGATCACGCACCGCCGCAGCCACCGCGGCGGCAAGGGCGTCCGTCGCCGCGTCCGTCGCCTCGCTCGCGCACGACGAGCTCGCGGCCCGCGCGCCGTCGACGGTGGGTGGGCGATGAGCGAGCTCACCGCGGCTCGGCCGAGCGCTCCCGAGGCCGACGCGGACGCCGACGCCGACGCCGACGCCCGAGCCGAGACCGAGCGCGAGCGTCTCGACGTCCTCGCCGAGCACGGCCTCGACCTCCCCGACGGGCACGACGGCGCGTCGCTGGCCGACCACCCGGGGCTCCGCGCCGCGCTGCGCCTCGCGCTGGACGTCACCGGGGCCGCCCAGGCGAGCATCAACGTGCTGGGAGCGCAGGACCAGCGCTGCCTCGTCCAGGTCCGCGGGGCCGACGGCCCGGGCGACGGCACCGACGGCCCCGGGCCGGTCTGCGTGAAGACCCCCCGCGAAGAGGCGCTCTGCGAGTGGGGCCGCACGGTGATGTCGCTCGGGGCCACGAAGGTCGCTCCGGGCGGAGCCGCGAACGAGGTGCTGCACATCGCTGACGCCAGCGCCGATCCGCGGTGGTCGGGCCACCCGTGGGTCGACGGCCGGCGGGGCGCCGTCCGGGGGTTCGCCACCGCCCCGCTGCACACCGACGACGGGCACGTCCTCGGCAGCCTCAACGTCTTCGCCGAGGCTCCCTTCACCCCGGGGGCCGAGGGCCTGAGGGCTCTCGGCGACGTCGCCCTCATGGCCTCCGGGGTGCTGGGCCGCCGGCGCGAGGTGATCGCCGCGCAGCGCTCCGCGGCGCTGGCCGAGCAGCGGCGCGCCCTGCTGGACCTGCTCTACGCCGAGAGCACCTCGCGCTCGGAGATGATGGACGCGGTGCTCGACACCATCGACGTCGCCGTGGTCGCCTGCGACTCCTCGGGCAGCCTCACCCTGTTCAACCGCGCCGCCCGCGAGTGGCACGGCGGCTACCCCGACGCCGACGTCAGCGCCGCCGAGCACAGCGAGCGGTACGGGTTGTACGAGTGCGACGGCGTGACCCCGCTGCCCTTCGAGCAGGTGCCCCTGCACCGGGCGCTCTTCGGCGAGGAGGTCACCGACGCCGAGGTCGTCCTCGCCCCGGCGGGGCTGCCTCGGCGCTACGCCCTCTGCTCGGCCCGGACGCTGACCGCGGTGGACGGCACCGTCATGGGTGCTGTCGCGGCGATGGCCGACGTGAGCGCCGACCGGCAGCGCCGCGCGGAGCTGCAGCGCTCCAACACCGACCTCGAGCACTTCGCCGCGAGCGCCTCCCACGACCTGGCGGCGCCCCTGGCGGTGATCGGCGGGTACCTCGAGCTCGTCGCCGACGAGTGCGGCCCGGCCCTGGGGGACCGCGGTGCCGGCTGGGTCGAGACCTCCCGCGGGGGGGTGCGGCGCATGCAGCAGCTCATCGCCGCGCTGCTGGCCTACGCCCGCGCCGGCGGGGCCGAGCTGAGGACCGAGACCACGTCCGTGGCGGGCGCCACGGTGGCGGCGCTGGCCGACCTCGAAGCCGCCGTGACGGCAGCCTCGGCCTCGATCGTCCTCGACGACCTCCCGCACGTGGTGGCGGACCCGGTGCTGGTGCGACAGCTCATGCAGAACCTCGTGAGCAACGCCCTGAACCACCGGAGGGAGCACGGAGCCTGCCGCGTGCGGCTGAGCGCTGAGCGCGCCGGGTCCTGGTGGGTGGTCTCGGTGGCCGACAACGGGCCGGGCATCCCGCCGTCGCTGCGCGAGTCGGTGTTCGACGTGTTCGCGACCGGCGCCAAGGCCGTGGGGCACAGCGTTCGCAGCGGGCGCCGCCGCGGCGGGCACGGCATCGGGCTCGCCACCTGCCGTCGCACCGTGGAGCGCCACGGCGGGCGGATCTGGGTCGAGCCCACCCCCGGCGGCGGCGCGACCGTGCGGTTCACCCTCCCCGCGGCGTAGTCGCGGGCGCAGCGAGCCTCCTCTCTGCGTACGAGCGGCCGAGCGGGGACCTCGTGCGAGCGACACGCCGCAGTGCGTCACACCGACTCCCCGCTCGGCGCTCGGCGGCCGCACCGAATCCCCGCTCGGCGTCCCGGCCGCCGTGATGACGCCGCGCCGGAGGTCGAGGTCACCCAGAGGTCTCCGGCACCGCCGCGGTCCAGGCCGCGCGCCGCACCCCCCAGCCCACCGACGTGACCTCGCCGCTGAGGTCGCCGTCGACGTCCATGGCGAACGGCTGACCGTCCACGTCCTCGACGGTGACCCGGCGGCCGCTGACCCCGCGCGCGTCGCCGCGCTCCTTCTGCCGGCCCCGCAGCACGTCGATCGCGTAGCCGGCGCGGGCCGGCACCGAGTCCGAGGCGGAGAGCACCACCCGCACCAACCCGTCGTGGGGGGACGCGCCGGGAGCGATGGGCGTCCCGCCGCCGATCGTGGACCCGAGGGACAGCGCGACCATCGCCAGGGGCTCGTCCCCGTCGTGCACCACCTCGTCGTCGACGGTCACGCGGAAGCGCCGCGCCGGGGCCGTCGCGCCGGCGGCCACCGCCCCCACGGGGTAGGCGAGCGCTCCGAGGCGCGGCTTGAGGCCCTCGGCGCGCTCGGAGGCGGCCACCCCGATGCCCACGTGGAGGGCGTTGACCGCGACCCGGGGGTGCCAGCCCCCGCCGGCACCCTCCCGGCCGGTCCGGACGAGGAGGTCCATCGGCGCGGTGGCGCCGCCGCCGGCGATGCGGGCCGCGGCCCCGACGTCCTCCAGGGGTAGGCGCAGGCTGTGGGCCAGGTCGTTGCCGGTGCCGAGCGGGACGATGCCCACGGGCCCTGCCTGCTGGAGGATCCCGGCGGCGTGCAGGCCGCCGACGATCGTGTGCACCGAGCCGTCACCGCCCAGGAGCACCAGGCGCCGGCCGTCCAGGCTCGCCAGGGCCTCGGCGAGCTCTGCCTCGCTCTCGGTCACGGCGACCTGCACGTCACGGCTCTGCGTGAGCCAGGTCCGGGTCGCCGCGTCGAGCGCGAGGGCCTCGTCCTTCGCCTTCGCGGTGCTGATCACGGCGAGGATGGCTGGCAGGTCTGCCTCGTCCGTGCGGTCGCTGGTGCCTGGTCCGCTCATGACGTCGAACCTAGGTCGCCGCACGGGGAGGACCAGCGCTGGTTCGTGGAGGCGTCGCGCGCTCGGATACCCTCGTCCGGGCGCCGTGGCCGACGTGCGCCGCCGTGCCGTCGAACCCCCGCACCCCTCAGGAGCCATCCATGCCCGCAGTCGTGCTGATCGGCGCCCAGTGGGGTGACGAGGGGAAGGGGAAGGCCACCGACGTCCTCGGCTCCCGCATCGACTACGTCGTGAAGTTCAACGGCGGCAACAACGCCGGGCACACCGTCGTGGTCGGGGACGAGAAGTACGCCCTGCACCTGCTGCCCTCGGGGATCCTCACGCCGACGGTGGTGCCCGTCATCGGCAACGGCGTCGTCGTCGACCCGGGAGTGCTGTTCGAGGAGATCGACGCGCTGACCGCCCGCGGCGTGGACTGCTCCGCGCTGCTCGTCTCCGCGAGCGCCCACCTCATCACCAGCTACCACCGCACGGTGGACAAGGTCACCGAGCGCTTCCTCGGCAACGCCAAGATCGGCACCACCGGCCGGGGCATCGGGCCGGCTTACGCCGACAAGATGAGCCGCACCGGGGTGCGCGTCCAGGACCTCCTCGACGAGAAGATCCTCACCCAGAAGGTCGCGTCGGCCCTCGAGTCCCGCAACCACCTGCTGGTGAAGGTCTACAACCGCAGGGCCATCGGCGTCGACGAGGTGGTCGAGGAGCTCATGGGCTACGCCGACCGCATGGCGCCGATGATCCGCGACACCTCGCTGGTGCTGAACGACGCGCTGGACCGAGGCCAGACGGTGGTCTTCGAGGCCGGCCAGGCCATGATGCTCGACGTCGACCACGGCACCTACCCGTTCGTGACCTCCTCCTCCGCCATCGCGGCCGGTGCCTGCACGGGCACGGGGGTGGCGCCGACCCGCATCGACCGCGTCGTCGCGGTCATCAAGGCCTACACCACCCGCGTGGGGGAGGGGCCGTTCCCCACCGAGCTCGTCGGCGAGGCCGGCGACGACCTGCGGGAGCGCGGGCACGAGTTCGGGACGACGACGGGACGCCCGCGCCGCACCGGCTGGTACGACGCCGTGGTGGCACGCTACGCCGCGCGCATCAACGGCGTCACGGACTTCGTCCTCACCAAGCTTGACGTGCTCACCGGCATCGGCAGCATCCCGGTGTGCGTGGCCTACGACGTGGGGGGCGTCCGCCACGACGAGATGCCCATGACCCAGACCGACGTCCACCACGCCACGCCGGTCTACCAGCACTTCGAGGGCTGGTCCGAGGACATCACCGGGGTCCGTGAGTTCGAGAGCCTCCCCGCTGCGGCCCAGCGCTACGTCCTGGCGCTGGAGAAGATGTCCGGCTCGCGGATCTCCGTCATCGGGGTGGGCCCCGACCGTGAGCAGAACGTCGTCCGCCACGACCTCCTCGAGGGCTGAGCGCCATGGCTGACGCTGGCATGCGCGTGCTGGTGGTCGGCAGCGGGGCGCGCGAGCACGCCCTCGTGCGCTCGCTCGTGGCCGACCCGGACGTCGGCGCGACGTGGTGCGCCCCCGGGAACCCCGGCACCGAGACCGAGCCCGGGGCGTCGGGCAACCGCGCGGTCGACTCCACCGACGGGGCGGCCGTCGCGGCGCTCGCGGCGGAGCTGGGCGCGGACCTCGTCGTCGTGGGGCCGGAGGGTCCGCTCGTGGCGGGCGTCGCCGACGCCGTGCGGGATGCCGGGATCGCCTGCTTCGGCCCGTCCGCCGCCTCGGCGCGCCTCGAGGGGTCCAAGGCCTTCGCCAAGGAGGTCATGGCGGCGGCCTCCGTGGCGACCGCGCGGGCCAGGGTCGCGACCACGCCCGAGGAGGTGGCGGCCGCGCTGGACGACTTCGCCGTCCCCGGCGTGCCGTTCGTCGTCAAGGAGGACGGCCTCGCCGCCGGCAAGGGCGTCGTGGTCACCACGGACCGGGCGCTCGCCCTCGCCCACGGGGTGGCGTGCGTGGAGGGTGGGTCCACCGTGGTGGTCGAGGAGTTCCTCGACGGGCCCGAGGTCTCGCTCTTCGTGATCAGCGACGGGGTGAGCGCGGTGGCCCTGGAACCCGCTCAGGACTTCAAGCGGGTGGGTGACGGCGACACCGGCCCCAACACCGGGGGGATGGGGGCGTACTCACCGCTGCCGTGGGCGCCGCCGGGGATGGTCGAGGAGATCGTCACCCGGGTGGCGCAGCCCGTGCTCGACGAGATGGCCTCGCGCGGGACGCCGTTCGTGGGCGTCCTGTACTGCGGCCTCGCGCTGACCGGGGCCGGCGTGCGGGTCGTGGAGTTCAACGCCCGCTTCGGCGATCCCGAGACCCAGGTGGTCCTCGCCCGCCTGAAGACCCCGCTCGGCGGGCTGCTCCACGCGGCGGCGACCGGTCGTCTCGGCGAGCAGGCGCCCCTGGACTGGTCGGACGGGGCGGCGGTGACGGTGGTGGTCGCTGCTCACGGCTATCCCGAGCGGCCGCGCACCGGTGACGAGGTGAGCGGCCTGGAGGGCGTCGACGGTGTCGGTGCCTCGATGCTGCACGCGGGCACCGCGCGCGACGGCGAGGGCCGGCTGGTCTCCGCCGGGGGACGCGTGCTGTCCGTGGTGGGTATCGGCGCGGACCTCGCGGCCGCGAGGGACGTGGCGTACGCGGGGGTCTCGGCCGTGGTGCTGGAGGGATCTCGCCACCGCAGCGACGTCGCTGCGGCGGCGGCTCTACCTCAGGGCTGATCCGGCGCGGGTCCGGTCTGCCTCAGGGCTGGACGGGCTTCGCTGTCAGCGGCGGCCCGTCGTCGACTAGTGGTTCAGCGGGTGCGCTCGGGCGTGCGGTCGTTCTTGCTCGAGGGCTTCTCCCACTGCTGGGCGAGGATCGCGTCGCGCATGGCCAAGGCCTCGGACGCGCTCATGGACGACTTGCTGTAGTTGTCGATCCAGCGCGAGGTCGCGGTGAAGAAGGTGCGGATCGCTGACTGGCGGGTGCTGTTGCTGCTGGACATGGGGTCCTCCTGATCGGTGGTGCTGGCTTCGACCCTCTGACTGTCTGGATCGATCTAGTAAAACGATACCCTGGTCTCTCCGGGGTGTCGAGGCGAACCGCCCGCGTGGCGGGTGAGGCTGCTCACCGTCCCCTGGACGGCGGCATCGATGCCGATCAGCGCATCAGCTCGCGGATGACGACGTGCTGGTCGGCGGGGCCGTTCCACCGTGCCGTGCCTCGCTCGTCGCGGGGCGCCGGGGTCCTGGCGGGGTTCATCGCCCAGAGGCTGTAGCCGTCGAGCCAGCGGGCGGCGCCGCTGAGGCGGGAACGGGTGGTGCTGGTGCGGGTTCGTGCGGGGGTCATGCGGTCCTCCTGATGGGTGGGTGCCGGCGGACGCGATGTCCTTCGGCGTTCTGGATCGATCTAGTAAAGACTAGACCCGCCTCGATCGCTTGTCGAGGTCTCCTGCGACGATGGGGCATGGCTGAACGCGTGACCCTCCTCACCCTCGCGAAGGACCTCGGCGTCTCGCGGGCGACGGTCTCCAACGCGTACAACCGACCCGACCAGCTGTCCGCCGCCACGCGCGCCCGGATCCTCGCCCGCGCCGAGGAGCTCGGGTTCGCCGGGCCGGACCCGCGCGGGGCCAGCCTGCGCCGGGGGAGGACCGGATCGGTCGGGGTGCTGCTGGACCAGGGGCTGTCCTACGCCTTCTCCGACCCCACCGCCGTGCTCGACCTCGACGGCCTCGCGACGGAGCTGCAGCAGGACGGCCTGGGCCTCCTGCTCCACAGCGGGACCCGCTCGCGCACCGACGCCGCCGTCATCGCCGCCGCCGCCGTCGACGCGTGGGTGGTGCGCGCGCTGCCCCAGGACGAGCCGGCGGTGGCCGCCGTCTGCGCCCAGAACCGCCCCGTGATCGTCATCGACCAGCCGCGCACCCCCGGCGTCCCCCTCGTCGGCGTCGACGACACCTGCGGCGCGCAGCTCGCCGTCGGTCACCTGCTCGAGCTGGGCCACCGCCGCATCGGGGTCCTCGCCGTGCCGCTGCGCCCCGACGGCTACCAGGGCATGGTCGACACCAAGCGCGAGCAGTTCGCCACCTACGACGTCATGCGCATCCGCCTGGCAGCGGTGCGCGGCGCCGTGGCCGACGCGGGCCTCCCCGCCGACGCCGTGTGCGTGGTCGAGTGCGCCATCAACGACGTGGACCCCGGGGCGCTGGGGACCTACCAGCTGCTGGAGCTCGACGACCGGCCGACCGCGGTGCTCGCCATGAGCGACCAGCTCGCCCTCGGGGCCCTGCGCGCCGCCGCGGAGATGGGGGCCTCGGTGCCCGGCGACCTTTCCGTGGTCGGGTTCGACGACGCACCCGCAGCGAGCACCTCGCACCCGCCGCTGACGACCGTGGCGCAGCCCCTGGGCGAGCGCGGGCGCGTCGCCGGTGCGCTGGTGCGGGCGGCGCTGGCCGGGGAGGACGTCACGGAGCCCGAGCTCCTGCCCGTCAGCCTCGTGGTCCGGGAGTCCACCGCGCCGCCGCGGTCGGCCCCGTCTCGGTGATGGCGGCCACGACGTTGCGCACCAGCGCCGAGTCCGCCCGGTCCTCCGCGGTCACCACCGAGACGGTGGAGGTGGCGCCGGGGTCGGTGAGGTCGAGGTAGACCAGGCCGGGCAGCCTCAGCGCGCGCATCGACTCCGGCACGATCGCCACGCCCATGCTCGCCGAGACCAGCCCCAGGATCGTCGCGAACTGCCGTGCGACGTGGCCGACGTCCTGGCGGAACCCCGCGGTCGCGCACAGCCCGGCGACGTGGTCCGTCAGCAGCGGGGCGCTGCTGCGCGGCAGCGCGATGAAGGTCTCCTCGCTCAGCTCGGGCAGCGCGACCGCGGCCCGCTCGCTGAGCGGGTGGCTGGTGTGCAGCGCGAGCACCAGCCGCTCCTCGACGAGCGTCGTGATGCGCAACATCGGACCGGGGCGGATCTCGCGGACGATGCCGACGTCGACCTCGCCAGCCGCGAGGGCCTCGAGCTGCTCCCCGGTGTTGGCCTCGACGAGGTCCAGCTCGAGGCGGGGCCACCGCTCCCGCACGGCGAGGAGGATCGACGGCACGAGCCCCATCGCCGCGGAGGTGACGAAGCCGATGCGCACGCTGCCCAGCTCGCCGGAAGCCGCGTGCAGGACGGCGGAGCGCGCCCGCTCGGACGCGGCGAGCACCTGGCGGGCCTCGAGGAGCAGGACCCTCCCGGCGTCGGTCAGGTCCACCCGCCGGGTGGTGCGGGCGAAGAGCTGGGCGCCGAGGTCCTTCTCGAGCCGCTTGATCTGCTGGCTGAGCGCCGGCTGGGCGAGGTGCAGCCGGTCCGCCGCCCGGTGGAAGTGCTGCTCCTCGGCGAGCACGACGAAAGACTGCAGCGTCCTCAGCTCCATCCACTGATGCTCGCGGCTTATCGGTTGGTCGTCAACTGGTCTTTCCCTGCGGCACGGATGCTGCCTACGGTGATTCCACGCACCGCAGCGCACGCACGGTGAGACCCGAGGACGACGAGGACGACGTGGTGGACATGGGCAACGACACGGCCGACAGCGGCAAGGCGCTCCGCCACCTCGTGGGTGGCCGGTGGCACGACGGCGCTGGTGACGAGCGTCAGAGCACCGACCCCGCGAACCCGGACCGGGTGCTGGGGCACTACCGGGCCGCCGACGAGGACCTGCTCAAGCAGGCCGTCGCCACCGCCCACGAGGCCCAGGTCGGCTGGGCATCGCTCGGCATCATCGCCCGCGGGGCGGTCCTGCGACGTGCCGGCGAGCTGCTGGCCGATCGCACCGAGGAGGTCGCCGCGCTCATGTGCGCCGAGGAGGGCAAGACCCTCGCCGAGGCGCGCGGCGAGGTGGCGCTCAGCGCGGAGACCTTCCTCTACCAGGCGGGCCAGGCGCGGTCCGCCGACGGCGCCACGTTCCCCTCGTCGAACCCCGACGAGATCATCCGGACGGTGCGCCGTCCGCTCGGCGTGGTCGCCGTCATCACGCCGTGGAACTTCCCCGTGCAGATCCCGGTCTGGAAGATGGCCCCGGCGCTGCTGCACGGCAACGCCGTGGTGTGGAAGCCGGCCAGCGAGACCCCGGCGGTCTCGGTCGCCCTCGCTGAGGTGCTCGTGGACGCCGGCGTGCCCGACGGCGTCGTCAACCTCGTCCTCGCGCCCGGATCCATCGGCGCGGCGCTGGTCGCCGACCCCGGCGTCGCTGCGGTGACGTTCACCGGCTCGGTCCCCGTCGGGCGCGGCATCGCCGCCACCGCGACCGCCCGGGGCGCGAAGGTGCAGCTGGAGCTGGGCGGGCACAACGCTGCGCTGGTCATGGACGACGTGGACCTGGCGCTGGCCGCCGACGCGGTCGTCGCCGGTGCCATGGGCAGCACCGGGCAGAAGTGCACCGCGACCCGTCGCGTCATCGTCCACGAGGACGTCCACGACGATCTGGTCCAGCTGATCGTCGACCGGATCGAGGCCCTGCGCGTCGGGGCCGGGGTCGAGCCGGCCACCACCACCGGCCCGCTGGTCTCGCAGCGTGCCCGTGACGACGTGGCCGCCGCCGTCGCCCGCGCCCGCGACGAGGGGGCAGACGTCCTCGCGGTGGGGGCGGTGCCTGACGCGCCCGGATGGTGGTCGCCCCCCACGGTGCTCGGGGGCGGGCCCGAGCTGAGCATCGCCCGCGAGGAGGTCTTCGGTCCGGTGACCACCGTGATGAAGGTCGCCGGCCTCGAGGAGGCCATCGCCCTGGCCAACGACACCGAGTTCGGCCTCACCGCCGCGGTGTTCACCACCGACGAGAGGGCCGTGCGCCGCTGCGTCGACGAGCTGGACGCCGGGCTCGTCAAGGTCAACGGCCCCACGACCGGTTCCGAGCTGCACGCACCGTTCGGCGGGGTCAAGGCCTCCTCCTTCCCCGGGCCCCGCGAGCAGAACGGCGAGTCGTCGGCGGAGTTCTTCACCGTCACCAAGACCGCCTACCTGCGCACCGCCGCTCGCCGGGTGCAGTCATGACCGTCGCTGCGGCCCCGGCCGCGACGCGGGGGCAGCGCCCCACCGAGGTGCTGCGCCGCGCCCAGCGCCTCGCGCGCCCCGCCGACGTGGCACTGGCCCCCGCAGAGATGGGCGTGGCCCGCGCCACGCGGCACAGCTTCAACCGCTCGTTCCTGCGGGTCGCCGCCCGCGAGCGCTGGTCGGTGGAGCGGACCGCGTGGGACGTCGACGGCGTCGGTCGCGGACGCTTCGTCTACCGCATCACCACGCCCGGCCACCTCTTCCACCTCGTCGGCTTCACCCAGGTGCTCACCGAGGACCAGCGCACCGACCGCGTCGTCGCCCAGTGCTGGGACGCGACCGCAGCCCTGGTCGAGGGCGAGGTCAGCGACGAGCGCCTCGCGGAGCTCGAGCGGGAGGTCCCCCAGCAGGAGGCCGGGCGTGCGCCGCTGGGCACGCTGGTGTGGACGCGGGCCAACCGAAGCGCCCGCGCCTTCGACGCCGTCGTCGACGCTCTGGCCCACCAGCGCCAGCCCGACCTCGCCGCGCTCGGTGGAGCCGCCTATGTCATGCGCAGCACCGCGTTCTACGGCAACGGCAAGTTCGGCCTCTCCGGGTTCGGCGGCTACGCCGACGAGCACCCTCTCGCGATGCCCTACCGCGCCCAGATGCTCGCCGCCTGGCTGATGCGCGAGTTCAGCTACGACCTCGTCGAGCACTGCGCGGCCGCCATCGACCCGCAGGCGTCGCGCCTGGACGGCGCGTGGCGCCGCTTCTTCGGGCTCGGCAACGCCACGGGCCTGGGGATGGTGCCCTACATCTTCAACCACCCGGCCGTGCTGGACGCCTGGTGCGCGCTGCGCGAGCTGCCGCTCGCCCACGCGCTGGCCCGTCCGTTCACGATGCAGGGTCTGGAGCGGGTGCTGGAGCTGCTGGAGCGGGCCGAGCAGCGCTTCATCGAGCGCCGCGACCTGCCCACCGCGCCTTATCCGCCGCTCGCCGACGTCGCCGCCGGCCTGGCGCGGCTGCGCGAAGCCCTGTCCACGGCGCTGGCGAGCGGCGACCTCGACGGAGCTGTGCTGTCGTGGCCCGCGGTGCGCGAGCGCGCTGCGGTCGAGGGTGCGGAGATCACCACCGTTCTCGACAGCGTGCTCGTCGAGGACACCGGCGAGCTGGACGAGGACGTGGAGCAGATGCTGCGCTGCGTCGAGGACCACCCCTTCGACCCGGGCGAGCGCTGCGCCGACGCCCACGAGAGCCTCGCCGGCGCGTACTCCTGGCTGGAGGGCCTGGACCTGTCCTCCCCCGAGGCCACGGAGAAGTTCTGGTTCACCTCCGAGAACAACGAGGAGCCGCGCCGGGGGCGCCGGGGGGTCGATCCCGGAGAGGAGGTCGAGCACCCTCTCGGCGTGGCGCTGGACGTCGCCGCGATGCTGGCCGACCTCCGCGAGGCCGACGGCGCCTCCACGCTGGCGGACTTCCTGCTGGCCCACCCCTGGCACCGCGGCGCCCTGGTGCGCGCGCTCTCGCTCGTCGACCTGCCCTACGGCGAGGTGCGCACCAACCTCCTGGCGGGAGACTTCCTGCCGCTGGACCTGCAGCGCTTCCAGCTCGCCGTCTACGGGATGGACCACTTCAGCCCCATGTCCACGGACTGGCTGCGCGTGACCCTGAACTCCGGCGCACCCCGCGTGGCCGACGTGGCCGAGGGTCTGGACGACGACTGGCTGTTCGCCCCGGGGCCGGTCGCCGCGGCGCTGGGAGGCGGGGAGAGCCGATGATCGCCGACCTGCTCACCGTCGACGGGCTGCAGATCAACAACTTCGACCGCGGGGTGCTCCAAGAGGTGCGCGCCGGGGGCGTCGACGCGCTGAACGCCACGTGCGCGGTGTGGGAGGGGCCGAGCGAGACGCTGGCGAACATCGGCGACTGGCTGGTCCTGGCCCGGGAGAGCCCCGACCTCATGACGCTGGCCACGTCCACCGCCGACATCCGCTCCGCCCGTGAGTCCGGGCGCACCGCGGTGCTGCTGGGCTTCCAGAACGCCTCGCCCTTTGCGGACGACTACCGGCTCGTGGAAGTCTTCCACCGCCTCGGGGTCCGCATCGCACAGCTCACCTACAACATCCAGAACCTGCTCGGGGGGTCCTGCTACGAGCCGGAGGACTCCGGCCTCACCCGCTTCGGGGCGACGATCGTGGCAGAGATGAACCGCGTCGGGATGCTCGTCGACCTCTCCCACGTGGGCGAGCGGACCAGCCGCGAGGCGGTCGACGCCTCGGAGTCGCCGGTCGCGATCACCCACGCGAACCCGCTGTGGTTCCACGACACCGCGCGCAACAAGTCCGACCACCTCATCGACGCCGTCACCAAGCGCGGCGGGGTCATCGGCGCGTGCCTCTACCCCAACACGCTCGACGGAGGGGCCAACGCGACGCTGGCGGACTTCTGCCAGATGGTGGAGCGCCTCATCGGCGCGGTGGGCCCCGACCACGTCGCGATCGGCAGCGACTGCACGCGCAACTGGGGCCCGGACTTCATCGGGTGGTTGCGCAACGGACGCTGGCGCCCCTCAGCCCCGGCAGAGCGGTCCCCGCAGGCACCGGCGTGGCCGGAGTGGTTCTCCGGCCCCGCTCACTTCCCCGCCCTCGTCGACGGCCTGGTGGCTGTCGGGCTCGACGAGACCACGATCCGCGGCGTGCTCGGTGAGAACTGGATGCGCCTCTTCGATGACGTGTTCCCCGGGACGGAGACAGCATGAACCCGCTGATGACGACGCCTGTGCGCGTCGACCCGGCCGATGACACGGTCGACCGGAGCGACGTTTCGACGACGGTGCGCGTGGCGCCACGAGAGATCAAGGACCTCGCGTACCGGGCCCTGCGCGTGCGCGGAACCTCCGCCGGCGAAGCCACCCTGGCGGCGCGGGCGATCACGGCCGCCCACCTGAGGACGGTGGGGACGGACGCCGGCGACGGGCTGGCGATGCTCCTCGACGAGCTGCCCCGGACCGTCTCTCAGCGGGCGGGGGCGTGCTTCACCGCAGAGGCGGTGCCGGTCCTGCGCGACGAGGCGCGCCGGGGGCTGTTCTTCGCCGTGCCTGCCGGCGTCGAGCACCTGCTCGCCCACCCGGGCACCACCGCCGTGCTCCTGCCGGGCGTCTCCTGGCGCCGGGGGGCCGACGCCCTGGTGACCGTCGCGGCCGGAGAGGACGCCGGCGCCCTGCACCTCGAGGACGCAGCAGCGCAGGAGGCGGGCGAGCCCGCACTCCTCCTGCGACGACGCGACGCACCTGCCGCGCCGACCCCGCTACCGCCAGGAGCGGCGGAGTCTTCCGGGGTCGAGGTCGACGCTGAGCAGTGGCGGGCAGCTCGAGCCGCCGCCGAGCCCTACCTCGTGCCCGAGCCATGACCGTTCCCGACCCGGTTCGGCCGGTCCGGGTAGGGCACGCCGACGGCGTCCCGCGCTCCTACCCGGCAGCGGTCGTGCACGCCGGGGTGGTCTACCCGTGCGGCCAGGTGCCCGTCGATGTCGACGGCGCCACCCCGCAGGCGATGACGGAGCAGGTGCACGTGGTGCTCGACAACCTCGAGCGCACTCTGCGCGGTGCCGGCTCGGACCTCTCGCTGCTCCTCCAGCTGACGGTCCATCTTCTGCACGTCGCGGAGTTCGAGGAGTACGACGCCGCGTACCGGCAGTTCTTCGGCGATCGCCCGCTGCCTCCGCGCACCACCGTCTTCGTCCCGGCCTTCCGCGGCGCCAAGCGGATCGAGATGACCGCCATCGCCGCGGTCGGGGGTCCTTCGTCTTCTCATTGATGTCTCTCCGGCATCAACCGAGGCGCAAACAGTATTTCCCTCGCGAGTGGTCGGCCCCTAGGTTTTTTTCTACGCCGCCTCGTTCGTGCGCGGTCCGACACCGTCGTCAGGAGCAGCCATGGCCGTGGACAGCAGCATCAGCAAGGGCCCGGTGGTGGCGCCGACGTTGGACAACGCCCCGCTGAACGCCTTCCACCGCAAGCTCACGCTCTTCTCTTCCGGTGGCCCTTTCCTGGACGGCTACATCCTGGCGATCATCGGTATCGCCTTGGTGCAGGCCGTCCCGGCGCTCAGCATGGACACGCTCTGGACCAGCCTCATCGGGGCCTCCGCGCTCGTCGGGGTCTTCCTCGGTGGGCTGCTCTTCGGGCCCCTGACCGACAAGATCGGTCGCAAGCTGATGTACATGCTCGACCTCGGGGCGATCGTCATCCTCTCGATCGCGCAGTTCTTCGTCACCGAGGACTGGCAGCTGGGCATCTTGCGGCTGCTCATCGGCGTCGCGGTCGGCGCGGACTACCCGATCGCGACCGCCCTGGTCGCGGAGTTCGCACCCAGCGCGTGGCGGGCCCGCCTGCTCGGCGGACTGAACGCCATGTGGTTCGTCGGCGCGACCCTCGCTGCCTTCGTGGGCTTCTTCCTGCTCTCCGTCGACGACGGGTGGCGCTGGATGCTCGTCTCCTCCGCGCTGCCGGCCATCCTCATCATGCTCGGCAGGTTGTCCATCCCCGAGTCACCGCGCTGGCTGGCCAGCAAGGGGCGCGTCGACGAGGCCCAGGCCGTCCTGACCCAGGTGCTGGGTGAGGGGGCGGTCCTCGAAGAGCTCGCGGAGGACACCCCCCAGGGAACCATCCTCGACGTCCTGCGCGGGGGCTACCTCAAGCGCGTCATCTTCATCACGATCTTCTGGTCGGCGACGATCATGACGCTGTTCGCCATCTACTCCTTCGGGCCCCAGATGCTCAAGCTGTTCGGCCTGGAGGACGGACGTCAGGCCGAGCTCGGGTACGGCCTCATCAATCTGTTCTTCTTCCTCGGCAACGTCATCGCCCTGCTCGTGGTGGAGAAGATGGGCCGGCGCCCCGTGCTCATCGGCGGCTTCGCGATCTCCGCGCTCGGACTGCTCTACCTCGCAGCCTTCCCGAACTCATCACTGCTCGTGGTGGCGCTGGCCTTCGCGGTCTACGCCATCTTCAACGGCGGCCCCTCCATCCTCGAGTGGATCTACCCCAACGAGCTCTTCCCGACCGAGATCCGCGCCACCGCCGTGGGGCTGTGCACCGCCACGAGCCGCATCGCTGCTGCGATCGGGACCTTTGCGACACCTTGGGCGCTCGTCGTGCTGGGCATCTCCACCACGATGTACATCGCGACGGCGATCGCGCTGGTCGGTGCGGTGGTCAGCTACTTCATGGCCCCTGAGACCAAGGGTCGGACGTTGAGCGAGACCGCCAGCCTGTGAGGCGTTGAGGGCTCGCGCGTCCTGACGGGTGGCAGGGTGGACGGTGGGCCACGTTGCCGCCCGGCAGCGTGGCTGGGCGAGACGAGGGAGTGATCGTGGCGAACGGGCAGCAAGACCCGACCCCACCGCAGGAGCGGGTGGCCGTCGTCACCGGCGGCGCCCGCGGCATCGGGGCCGCCACCGCTCTGCGGCTGGCGCGCGACGGGTGCGCCGTCGCCGTCGTCGACCTCACGGAGAGCGCCTGCGCCGAGACGGTCGACGTCGTCACCACTTCCGGTGGCCGGGCGATCGGCGTGGGGGCCGACGTCAGCAACGCCGACGCGGTCGCCGCCGCCGTGGCCCGCGTGGCCGACGAGCTCGGCCCGCCGACGGTGCTCGTCAACAACGCCGGCATCCTGCGCGACAACTTCATCCACAAGATGAGCGAGGAGGAGTGGGACCTCGTGGTGAAGGTGCACCTCAAGGGGCACTTCGCGACGATCCGCCACGCC
>JBBSRD010000016.1:0-17889 GCA_038243415.1 Actinomycetales bacterium
CCGCCTCCGTGTCCGGGATGCGCACCGGGGTCCACGAGCACCTGCCCTTCGACGAGGGCGACCTCGACCTCCCCGCCGTCCTCGGGGCGCTGCGGGGCGCCGGGTACCGGAACCTCGTCAGCGCGGAGCTGTCGTCCAGCGCGGGTCTCGCTGACCTGCTGATCCCGCGGGCCATCAGGGAGCTGCGCGCGGCGGAGGCCGAGGCGGCGTCGGCCCCCATCGTCCTGCCCGCGACGGCGACGGTGCTCACCGGCGCGGTGGGCTGAGCGGTGGTTCAGGCCGAAGGGCTGGATGGTGCCTCGGCCGGCGGGCTGGGTCGTGCCTCGGCCGGCGGGCTGAAGTACGCCTACAACACCAACGGCATGGCCCACCACCGCCTCGAGGACGCCCTCGACCTGCTGGTGCGCCACGGCTACGCGGGCGTCGCCCTCACCCTCGACCACGGCCACCTCGATCCCTTCGCCCCGGGGCTCGATGCGAGGACGGCAGCCGTCGCGCGCCAGCTCGAGACCCGCGGCCTCGACGTCATGGTCGAGACCGGCGCCCGCTTCCTCATGGACCCCTCCGCCAAGCACGAGCCGACGCTGGTCACCGCGGACGCCGCCGGGCGCGCGCGCCGCGTCGACTTCCTCACCCGCGCCCTCGACGTCGCCGCGGGCCTGGGCGCCGAGGCGCTCTCGTTCTGGGCCGGGGTCCCTGCCGCCCGCCTCGACCGCGAGCAGGCGTGGGGGTGGCTCGTCGACGGCGTCGGCGAGGTGCTCCAGCGGGCCGGCGAGCGCGGGGTCGTGTGCGCCTTCGAGCCCGAGCCGGGGATGCTCGTCGAGCACACCGGGCAGTACCGGCAGCTGCTCGACGCCCTGGCCGAGGCGGGAGCGCCCGACACGCTGGATCGTGCCTCGGCCGGCGGACTGGGGCTCGCGCTCGACACCGGTCACTGCGTGGTCGCCGGCGACCTCGAGCCGCAGGACGCCGTGCGCGCCTGGGGCCAGCACCTGAGGGCCGTCGCCGTTGAGGGCATGGCCCGCGGGGTGCACGAGCACCTCCCGATCGGCGAGGGTGACGTCGACGTCCCCGCGGTCCTCGCCGCCCTGCGCGACGTCGGGTACGACCGCCTGGTCTCGATCGAGCTCTCCCGCGACAGCCACCGCGCCGACCTGATGGTGCCTGCGACCATCGCGGCCCTGCGCGCTGCAGAGAACACCAGCACCCTGGAGGACGCACGATGAACGACATCGACAGCGCGCCAGCGAGCAGCTACACCCGCGCGGCGTCCGCGCCCGCTCAGGGCCGCCCCGACGAGGTGGTGGCCGCGGACCCGGCCGCATCGATGGCCGACATGCCGGGCCTCGGGACCCTGCAGCCGTGGGCGTGCGCCCGCTGCGGGTTCTGGCAGCGCTGGTTCCCCGCCGCCGACGGGTCCCGCAACCCGCCGCCGGGCTGCCCCGCCTGCCGCGACGTGCGCGCCGGGCTCCCCGCAGACGGCTGGGACTTCGCCACCCCCGAGGAGGTCGACGCCCGCCTGCGCTGCTGGGTCCAGGAGGACTCGGGCGAGGAGGGCACCGGCGTGCACGGGGTGCGGGCGCACCGCAGCAGCCCGCGGTTCGGCGTCGACAACGTCGGCTGGGTCATCACCACCGACGACGGCGCGGGCGGCCTGACCCAGGTCGGCGTGGACGCCGCCCCCTGGTACGACGACGCGGGCGTCGAGCGCCTTCGCGGCTCCACGGGGTCCGGCGGGCTGGCTGCTGCCTCGGCCGGCGGGCTGGGTGGTGCCTCGGCCGGCGGGCTGGGTGGTGCCTCGGTCGGCGGGCTGGGAGCCCTCGCGCTCACCCATCCCCACACCTACGGCGCCGCGTGGCGCCTCCAGGACGCGCTGCGCCCCGAGGTGGTCGCCGTCGGCGTCCCCGACCTCACGTGGACCGGGGCGTTCCGGGTGACGTGGCCCGTCGACGAGCCGGTGACCTTGGCCCCCGGCATCACCGCCCACCTGGTGGGCGGGCACTTCCCCGGCCAGGTCGTCGTCCACGACGCGGCGCGCGGGGCGCTGTTCTGCGGAGACGTCCTCAAGGTCGAGGTGGACCCCGGCGCGGACCGGGCAAGGGCGCTCAGCGTCCACAAGGGCTACGAGGTGCAGATCCCCATGGGCCGCGGCGAGGTCCGGCACTACCGCGACGTCCTCGCCGACCTGGACTTCGAGCACGTCTTCACCCCCTTCGAGCACGGCCCCGGGGTCACCCGCGGCCACGTGCTCGCGTTCTTCGACCACCTGCTGGCCGGTGCGCCCACGACAGGCTCGGTACCCCTGGCCGATCTCGGCACGTCACGATGAGGAGGACCCCCCGATGAGGATCGCCCTGGTCTCGCGCCGCTACTGGCCCGCGGTCTCCGGCATGAGCGTCTACGCCGAGCAGATGCTCACCGAGCTGGTCGCCCGCGGCCACGAGGTGGTGATGGTCAGCCAGTACCGCGGCGACCCCGTGGGCACGGCCATCTACGGCGGCGGGCCCCCGCCCGCGGAGCGCGTGCCCGACGGCGTGGAGGTGGTCGCGCTGGAGTCCCTCGGGGAGCAGGAGGTCACCGGCGGCCGCCCCGCGGACTTCGAGGCCGACGTCGACGCGATGGTCGAGGCGGTCATGTCCGCCCACGCGGAGAAGCCTTTCGACCTCGTCCACGCCCAGTACGCCTACCCCAACGGCTACGCCGCCCTGGAGGTCAGCCGCCGCACCGGTGTCCCCAACCTCGTGAGCATCCAGGGTGGCGACGGTCACTGGGTCGGCAGCTGCTGCACCACCCACCGCGAGGCGATGAACGCCGTGCTCGATCACGCCGGTGCGGTCCTCATCGGCTCGGACTCCTTCGCCGAGGAGGTGGTGGGCCGGCTCGGGACGCCGCGCGAGCGCTTCACCGTCGTCGGTGGGGCGACCACCACCGAGCACTTCGTCCCGCGCCCCGGCCGGGCGATCGGCGCGGTGGGGGAGGTCCCGACGCTGCTCTTCCACGGACGCGTCGACGCGCGCAAGGGCGTGCTGGTGCTCCTCGACGCGGTGGCCGACCTCGTCGGGGGCGGGCGCGAGCTCCGCCTCATCGTCTCCGGTGTGGGTCCCGACACCGGCGCCGTGGCCCAGCGGGTGCTCGAGCTGGGTCTGAGTGACGTCGTCCAGGAGACCGGCTACTGCTCGTACGACGAGGCGCCGGCGGTCTACGAGCGCGGTGACGTGTTCGTCTCCCCGACGGAGAGCGAGGGCTTCTCCAACACCGTGCTGGAGGCGATGGCCACGGGGCTGCCGATCGTCTCGACGGCGGTGGTGGGCGTCGTGGACTGCCTGCGCGACGACGAGAACGCGCTGCTCGTCGCGCCGCAGGACGTCGGGGCGCTCGCGAAGGCGCTCGACCGGATGCTCGACGACGCCGATCTCCGGGCACGCCTGGCGACCACCGCCCTGGCCGAGGTGCGCGAGCGCTGGTCCTGGCCGGCGCTGACCGACCGCATCGAGGCGGTGTACGACGCGCTGGTCGGCACCGCCCCCGACGACGGCTGGAGCCCGCCGACCGGCCGGGACCTCGACTGCCGCTTCCGCGCCGCGCCCCACCTGCTGTGAGCGCCGACGGCCCAGGTGCCGGCCGGCTCGCCGTCGCCGTCTCGCCGCACCTGGACGACGCGGCGTTCTCCGTGGGTGGGCTGCTCGCCCGGCTCGTCGCAGAGGGCTGGCGCGTGCGGGTGGTCACCGCCCTGACGGCGAGCGTGGCGGACCCGCAGGGCTTCGCCCTGGCGTGCCAGACCGACAAGGGCATCGACCCCGGCGTGGACTACATGGCGCTGCGCCGCGCCGAGGACTCCGCCGCCATGGCCCACCTCGGTGTGAAGGAGCTCGTGCACCTGCCGCTGCCCGAGGCCCCGCACCGCGGGTACGCCAGCGCCGCCGCGCTGTTCGACGGGCCCCGGGACGACGACGACCTCGTGGACCGCCTGGTCCCCGCGCTCGGGCCCCACCTGGCGGGCGCGGACCTCCTGCTCGCGCCGCAGGCTCTCGGGTCGCACGTGGACCACATGCTCGTGGCCCACGCGGTGATGCGCCTGGCGGGAGCAGCCGAGAGCGAGGGAGTCGAGGACGCCGACCCGTTCTGGTGGCGCGACAGCCCCTACGTCATCCGCGATCCGGCGGCGACGTCGCCGCTGGCGCTGCGCGGCGCCCGGGTCGAGCACCCCGTCGACGTCAGCGCGGTGATGGAGCGCAAGGTCCGTGCCTGCCAGGCGTACCCCACCCAGCTCGGCTTCCAGTTCGGTGGCCCGGACGGTTGTGCCGATGCGGTGACCGCTCTGGCCCGCTCCGAGGCGACGCGCTGCACGGTCGCTGGCGCTGGCGCTGGTGCTGGTGCTGGCGCTGGTGCTGGCGCTGGTGCTGGTGCCGCTGCGGAGGTGCTCCTCGGGACGCGCCGGCTGCCGACCGGCTGACGCGGACCCGGCCTTCGCCCCGCCCGTCCCGCCCGTCCCGCCCTGCTCCCCGCGCCTCCCTGCACCACGGTGATCATGAAAGATCTTCCGGTGATCATGGAGGATGCGCCCCTGCAGGTCGCCTTGAGGGGCGCATCCTCCATGATCACCGTGGTGACGGACCTGCAGAGGGTCCGGCGCCGCGTCGTGGCACCGCTCCGGCACGGTGGCGTCGACGCCAGCAGCGGCCGTCTCACCGAGAGGCGCCAGGGGACGAGCGTCTCCTGCACCGGCGGACCCGGGTCGTCCTCGATGGTTCGGCGCTCCCCGTGGGCGCGGTCGTCCCCCGCGCGGCGGGCCACGAGGAGCAGCGCCCTGTCGATGCCCGCCGAGACGCCGGCCGAGGTGATGACGTCGCCGTCGTCGACGAGCCGGTCGCACGGATCACCCCGTCGTCGGGGCGAGGTCGCACCGGGCAGTGAGCACCTCCCACGGCCCGACGGCGTCGAGCTTCTCCACGCCGTCGAAGAGCAGGGTGCCGAGGCGCCGCGTCACCTCACCCGTCATGGCGCTGGTCGTGCCGGTGCCGCACGTCCCGGGTCGAAGCAGCGGGGCGGACGTGCCAAGATCGGCCGCGTCGTCACCGTCGCCCCCGGACCAGGAGATCACCGTGAGGACCGTCGAGCCCACCGACGTCGCTGGCCACGCCCTCGATCACCGGGGATCCGTGGTGGCCGGCCGCGACGGGACCTGTCTGCGGTTCGAGCGCAGGATGCCGTTCCTCCTCGCCGACGTGTGGTCAGCGGTCACCGCACCGTCGCCGCTCGCCCGATGGTTCGGCCAGGTCAGCGGTGACCCCGCCAGCGGCTGGGTGGAGCTGCTCATGACGGCCGAGGAGGGCGCGGAGCCGGACGCGGTGAGGATCCACGAGTGCACCCCGCCGCACCGGCTGCGCATCACCGTGACTAGCGAGGACGGCGACTGGCCGCTCGACCTGACCCTGGCGGCGGCCGACGGGTCCACCGACCTCGTGCTCGTCCACCACCTGCGGGAGGCCTCCGACGCCAGCTGTCTCGGCCCCGGCTGGCAGCTCTACCTCGACAGGCTCGAGGCGGTGCTCGCCGCGCAGCCCGTGCCCGACGACTTCGACCGCTACTACCCGGCGCTCGCCGACGCCTACCGAGCACCGGGGAGCCAGGGACGGTGATCCGGAGCGGCTGGCTCGAGGGTGCTGGCTCACGCAGCAGCCCGGACCCGCCCCCCGTCCGTCCGCCCGGCGGAGCGGGGCGCCGCCACGCCGGCGATCCGGGTCTGCGCCAGCACCGCGCGCTCGTCGGAGGGCGCGGTGGTCGTCAGATCGAGGGCGGCCGCCCTCAGCAGCACGTGCAGCGGCACCCCGAGCGCCCGGCAGATCGCGGCGAGCACCTCCGACGAGGCCTCCGCCAGGCCCCGCTCGACCTGGGACAGGTGCCCGATCGACACCCCCGCGACCGCGGCGACGTCGCGCAGGCTCCGTCCCTGCGTGGCGCGCGCGAGGCGCAGGCGGGCCCCGAGGACGTCGCGCAGCAGCGACGCCGGCGGCGGGTGGACCAGTGCGAGGCGCTCGCGGCCGGGCCGGGCCGGGGTGGGCGTTCTCATCACCACACCTCAGCCGATCACGGGCCGCCGTGTCCAGCGGTGTTCACCCACGACGGACGGGACGGGCGACAAGCCCTGGGCTCTGCAGCCCCTCCCGTCAAGCCGAGCAGCGGGGATCTGCGTCGGATCCAGCGTCGAGCGTAAATCCGGTGCGCGCGACACGCCGTAGGAAGTCGCGTCGGATCCCCGCTCGGCGGCTCGAGCCGCACCGACTCCCCGCTCGGCGCGCTGATCTGCGTCATGACCTGACCCACCGGCATCGTCTCGTCGACCGGGGGCCGCGAACCGCGGGCAGGAGGGGCTGCAGCGCGGTGGAGCGTCCCCGGTCGCGCGGGAGACGTGCAGCAGCGCGGGAGGACGTCCCCGGTCGCCGGGAGGGGCGGCGTGACCGCAGGTCCGGCGTGCGCCACCATGGGGCATGGGCAACGACGCCAGCAGCAGCCAGCACCCCGTCTCCATCACCGACGATGGCTCCTCGCGCTACGAGGCGCGGTCCGCGGACGGCGAGGTGGTCGGGTCCGCGGACTACCTCGTCCGCGGGGACAGCGTGGTCTTCCCGCACACCGTGGTCGACCCGGCGCACCGCGGCGGCGGCGTCGCGAGCGCCCTGGCCACGCGGGCGCTCGACGACGCCAGGGACCGCGGGCGCAGCGTCGTCCCGGCGTGCAGCTTCTTCGAGGTCTTCATCAGCCGCCATCCCGAGTACCAGGACCTCGTGGCCGCAGGCTGATCGTCACCGGGCGAGGTCCAAGAGGTAGATCGCCACGTCCTGACCGTCCCACGTCTCGCGGTGGTCCTCGCTCATGCCGAGGCGCCGTGCGACGGCGACGGACGCTGCGTTCCGCGGGTCGACGTAGCTGACCAGCTGCGTCAGGCCGAGCCCCGGGGCCGCGGCGACCCACGCCCGGGCGGCCTCGGTGGCGTACCCGCGACCCCACGCGCAGCGGGCCAGGCGCCACCCGACCTCGACGTCGTCGGGGCGGCGAGGGAGGCGGCCCAGCCCGACGAAGCCGCAGAAGCGTCCGTCCGGCGCCTGTACCGCTGCCCGTCCGTACCCGTGGGCGTCGAACCCTGCGTCGAGGCGTCGGGCGAGGGCGTCGGAGCGCTCACGGCCCAGCGGACCGCTGGTGAAGTACCGCATGACCTGCGGATCGGCGTTCATCGCCGCGAACGGCTCGAGGTCGCTCTCGCGCCAGCGCCGGAGCACCAGCCGCTCGGTCTCCAGGACGCTCTCGCCGCTGCCGAGGACGTGGTCCGTGCCGCTCACGTGATCAGCGTGCCAGGCGGGACCGCAGGTGGGAGCGGACGCCGTGCCACTCCGCCGCGGACACGGAGTAGACGACGGTGTCGCGCAGCGAGCCGTCGGGCATGCGGCGGTGGGCCCGCAACCGTCCGTCGTAGTGGGCGCCGAGGCGCTCGATGGCTGCGCGCGACCGCTGGTTGAGCCAGTGCGTGCGGAACTCCACCACCTCGCAGCCCAGCGCCTCGAACGCGTGGGTCAGGAGCAGCAGCTTGCTCTCGGTGTTGGTGGCGGTCCGCTGGGTGGAGGCGGCGTTCCACGTCGAGCCGATCTCCAGGCGCGGCACCGCGAGGTCGGGGTCCATGTACGTGGTCATCCCGAGAACCCGCCCGTCATCGGCGCGTCGCGCGGTGAAGGGCAGCATGCGTCCCTCGCGAGCGAGGCGCAGGCGCCGGTCGATCTCCGCGGCCATGCCCTCGGGCGTCGGGACGTGGGTGAACCAGAGCTCCCACAGCCGCCCGTCGGACACCGCCTCGACCAGCCCGTCGTGGTGGTCGTGGCTCAGCGGCTCCAGCACGACGACGTCACCGGTCAGCGTCACGGGTCCCCAGGTCACGCGGTGAACGGTAGCGACGCCGGGCAGGCGGGAGCGCCGCCGTCATGCCGCTGTCGGCCGATCAGCCCAGCGCGGCCGCGCTGGCCTGCACGTCCGCCGACACCTGGCGCGGGTAGGGGTGGGGGTCCAGGCACCGCACGAGCAGGCCCTCGACGAGCGTGGCGCGCCGCACGACCTCGCAGGCGTGGAGCGTGGCGGGAAGGATCCGTCCTTCGATCGTGCGGCGGGAGGGCTCGTCGCCGAGGAGCGCGGTGAGGTCGACCTCGCAGGACGACAGCGGTCCGACGCCGGCAGCGGCCCGCTGGAGCGAGGCCCATCCGTCCAGACGGGCCTCGTGGTCGGCGGCCGTCAGGGGGTGACGAGCGTGGCGGGGCAGCGTCCGTGGTCGCTCGCGGTGACGTCTCCGACGAGGTGGCACGCGGGCTCCTCGTCCCGGTCGCGGACGGTGGGCCCCCGGGCGAGGCGCCGGGAACTCCTGGAACCGAGCAGCAGCGACAGCTCTTCGCGAGAGACCCTCTCCACCGCGCCGCCGACCCGGCGGGCGGTCCCCTCTGCCAGGTGCCGTCGACCGCTCGTGGGCGGGAGGAGCGGCGTCGCCTCGAAGCCGGTGCGGAGGGTGAGCGGCATGGCGTGCTCCTTCTCGTGCGCTGGCGGCGTGCTCGTGACCGATCTGCCACGTCCGGTGACGGCTCCGGCACGTCGCCGCTCGAGCCGGCGTGAGCGGTGGCGAGCCAGGGCGGGGTCTCAGCCGATCTCGGAACGCTGGACCCGTCGGGCGCCGACGGCTGCCGGGAGCAGGACCCAGATCGCCGACGTGGTGGCGACCTGGAGCCACTGGGTGCCCGTGGCCAGCGACCCCGGCGTCAGCGTCTGCAGAGCGGCGATGTAGGACACCCAGGGCGCCACCTCGACCGGGCTGGTGACGAGCAGGAACAGCAGCGGCGCCAGCGTCGGCACGGCGAAGAAGACGACGATGGCCGAGGCGGCGTTGAGGAAGAGCAGGCCGAGGGCGAACCCGACCAGGACGTTCACCAGCAGGACGACGAAGGACTGCACGACCTGCCACCACGTGAGGGACCAGTCGGCAGGCACGTCCTGCACGACGGCTCCGAGCGCCGTGCCGAGGGCGGTCGACGCGGCGTTGACAGCGAAGGCGGCGACCGTCAGGACGAGCACGGCTGCGAGCTTGGCGCCGAGCACCCGCTGACGTCGGGGGACGAGGGCGAAGGTGCCCAGGGCCGTGCGCGTTCCCCACTCGCTCGTGATCGTGAGGATGGCGAGGATCGAGACGAGGAGCCCTCCGGGGGCTCCCTGGAAGAAGAGCCAGACGGCATAGCTGCCAGCCTTCTCGCCGCCCGTGAAGACCTGCCCGGCGGTCACGCCCAGCGAGACGATCGCGAAGATGGCGATCAGCCAGCGTCCGGCGCGGGTGTCGACGGCCTTGCGCAGCTCCACGGCGGCCAGGCAGCCCAACGGAGGACGGACCGACGTCTCGTGGCGCGCCGGGGCCGTGGTGGTCGCGGTGCTCATCGGCTCTCCTCCATCGAGGGCCGTGCCTCCGGGGCGGAGGCTTGGTCGGAGCCGAGCTCGCTGCCGGCAGTCATGGTGAAGAACAGCTCCTCGAGGCCGTGACCTGCACTGGGCGCCAGCCCGGTCAGCACGACGCCCGCGGCGAGCGCGGCGCGGCCGACGACCTCCGCGGCGGCGTCGACCACGAGCCCGTCACGGGTGGAGGCCACGCTGACGTCGTCGGCCTGCAGCGCCCGGGAGAGAGCGGTGTCGTCGAGGCTGGTGACGGCCAGGCCGCCGGTGGTGGAGGCGAGCAGCTCGTCCTTTCTGCCCGCGGCGGCGATGCGCCCGTGCCCGATGACGACGAGCTGGTCGGCGACGGCCTCGACCTCGCTGAGGAGGTGGGAGGAGAGCAGGACGGGGCCGCCGCGGTCGGCGAAGTCGCGCAGGAGCCCGCGCATCCAGAAGATGCCCTCGGGGTCCAGGCCGTTGGCGGGCTCGTCGAGGACGAGGACCTTCGGGTCGCCGAGCAGGGCGGTGGCCAGGCCGAGGCGCTGGCGCATGCCCAGGGAGCACTGCCGGGTGCGCAGGTGCTCGGGGCGACCGGTGAGCTTGACCAGCGCGAGGACATCGTCGACCCGGGTGGTGGGCACGCCCATGGTCTTCGCGGCCAGGGTCAGGACCTCACGCCCGCGGCGTCCGGGGTGGGTGGCCCCGGCGTCGAGGAGCACCCCGACGACGCGGCCGGGGTTCGGGATGTCCACGTAGGCACGCCCGTCGACGGTCGCGATGCCCGACGTGGCGCGCGAGAGCCCGCAGAGCACGCGCATCGTGGTGGTCTTCCCGGCGCCGTTGGGGCCCAGGAAGCCGGTGATGGTGCCGGGTGCGCACGTGAAGGACGCGTCGTCGACGCTGGGCTGGGTGCCGAAGCGCTTGGTGAGGTGCTCGACGCTGATCATGAGGGTCACCGTGCCGGTGGGGTCTCGTGCGTGGCAAGGAGGCCAGCAGGGGCGTCGGTGGTCGCGGTGGCTACCGGGCGACCCCGTCGAGCGGGGAGCCGGTGCGTCCGACACGCCGGGTGCAGCCACACCACCTCCCCCTCGGCGACCGCTCAGCCGCTCGTGGGCCCTGCGGTCGCCACCACCTCGAACTCCAGCAGGTTCGCGCCGCTCGCCAGCGGCTTGCGGTCCTCGTTGCCGGCGTGCGCCGCGCGCGCCCCGCCCCCGGCCCAGGCCTGGTAGCTCTCCTCGTCGGCCCAGCGGGTGTAGACGAAGTAGCGAAACTCCCCGGCGACCGGGCGGAGCAGCTCGAACCCCTCGAAACCGGCCGTTCCGTCCACCGCGCCCATGCGGGCCGCGAAGCGCGCCTCCAGCTCGGCCCCGGCGCCCTCGGGCACGTCGATGGCGTTGATCTTCACGACGGACTTCGCGGGGGACATCTCGGGTGACTCTTCCGTTGACATGGCCCCACGCTCCCACCGGCTACGCTCGCGCGCCATGCCCGCCCCCGCTCCCGCCACCGCTGCTGCGCCCACCCCTGCGAGCGCCGTGAGGCTCGCCGTCATCGGGGGCGACGGCATCGGCCCCGACGTCGTCGCCCAGGGGCTCCGCGTCCTGGAGGCGGCGCTGGACGGCTCGGGCGCCGCGGTCGAGACCACCGAGTACGACCTCGGGGCGCGCCGCTGGCACGCCACCGGCGAGGTGCTCCCCGACAGCGTGCTCGAGGAGGTCTCCGGGCACGACGCGATCCTCCTCGGCGCGGTCGGCGACCCGGGCGTCCCGTCAGGGGTGCTCGAGCGCGGTCTCCTGCTGCGCCTGCGCTTCGCCCTCGACCAGTACGTGAACCTTCGACCTGCCCGGATCTATCCCGGGACGTCCACCGTGCTGGCCGACCCGGGCGACGTGGACTTCGTCGTCGTCCGCGAGGGCACCGAGGGCCCCTACACCGGCAACGGCGGCGCGCTGCGCGTCGGGACGCCCCAGGAGATCGCCACCGAGGTCAGCGTCAACACCGCGTTCGGCGTGGAGCGCGTGGTCCGCGACGCCTTCGCCCGCGCCGCCGCCCGGCCCGCGCAGCACCTCACGCTGCTGCACAAGCACAACGTCCTGGCCTACGCCGGGCACCTGTGGCGGCGCACCGTCGACGCCGTGGGGGAGGAGTTCCCGGGCGTCGCGCACGACTACCTGCACGTCGACGCCGCGATGATGGCGATGGTCGCGAACCCCTCGCGCTTCGACGTGATGGTGACCGACAACCTCTTCGGCGACATCGTCACGGACCTCGCCGCGGCGATCTGCGGCGGGATCGGGCTGGCGGCCTCGGGCAACATCAACCCCGAGCGGGCCTTCCCCTCCATGTTCGAGCCGGTCCACGGCTCCGCCCCGGACATCGCGGGACAGAACGTCGCCGACCCCACCGCGACCGTGCTCTCGGTGGGGATGCTGCTCGAGCACCTCGGGCACGGCGGTCCCGCGCAGCGGGTCGACGCCGCGGTGGCCGCAGACCTGCTGGAGCGCGGCTCGGCGCCCCGCTCGACCACCGCGGTGGGCGACGCCCTGGTGGCCCGGCTGTGACCTCCCGGTCCGCTACCGTTCCAGCATGGCGATGAGCGAGGCCGACGACGCGGCGACCACCGGAGCGCTGCGCTTCGAGACCCGCACCAACCCCGCACCGCTGCCGGACGCCGAGCGCGCCGAGATCCTCGGCAGCCCCGGTTTCGGGCAGCACTTCACCGACCACATGGCGCGGGTGACGTGGACGGAGGGTCGCGGCTGGTACGACGCCCGCGTCGAGCCGTACGGCCCGCTGATGCTCGACCCCTCGGCCAAGGTGCTCCACTACGCGCAGGAGATCTTCGAGGGGCTCAAGGCCTTCCGCTGGGACGACGGCTCGGTGTGGGCCTTCCGCCCCGAGGCCAACGCCGCGCGTTTCACCCGCTCCGCCGAGCGGATGGCGCTGCCGCTGCTGCCGGAGCAGACCTTCCTCGACGCGCTCAGCGCCCTGGTCGCCGCCGACGAGCCGTGGGTGCCCACCGGCGGGGAGAACAGCCTGTACCTGCGGCCGTTCATGTTCGGCTCCGAGGCGACGCTCGGGGTCCGCTCGTCGAAGGTCGTCGACTTCCTCGTCATCGCCGGCCCGGCCGGCCCGTACTTCCCGAACGGCGTCAAGCCCGTGTCGATCTGGCTCAGCCGCGACTACACGCGCGCCGGACGAGGCGGCATGGGCGCGGCCAAGACGGGCGGCAACTACGCCAGCGGGCTCCAGGCCCAGCGCCAGGCCGACGAGCACGGCTGCGACCAGGTGGTCTTCCTCGACGTCGCCGAGGAGAGGTGGGTCGAGGAGCTGGGCGGCATGAACGTCTTCTTCGTCCACGCCGACGGGACGCTCGTCACCCCGGCGCTCACCGGCACGATCCTCGAGGGGGTCACCCGGCGCTCGGTGATGGAGCTCGCGAAGGACCTCGGCCTCGACCCCGTCGAGCGCGGCGTCGACATCGCGGAGTGGACCGAGGGGGTGCGCTCCGGGGAGATCACCGAGGTGTTCGCCTGCGGCACCGCTGCGGCCATCACCCCCATCGGGCGCCTCGTCGACGGCGAGACGACCTACGAGACGCCCGGACCTCTGACCGGCCCCGACAGCGTGGCCGGGCGGGTCCGCTCGGCGCTGCTCGACATCCAGTACGGCCGGGTGGAGGACACCCGCGGCTGGATGCACCGGCTCGTCTGAGCCACCCCCACCCCTCACGACGCAGCGCTGGAGCCCCGATGACCTTCGACGTCTACGACACCACCCTGCGCGACGGTGCCCAGCAGGAGGGCATGTCCCTCTCCGTCGAGGACAAGCTGCGGATCGCCGCGCTGCTCGCCGAGCTGGGCGTGGGCTACGTCGAGGGCGGCTGGCCCGGCGCCAACCCCAAGGACACCGCGTTCTTCGCCCGCGCCCGCGAGGAGCTCGACCTCGGGGCGACCACGCTGGTCGCCTTCGGCGCCACCCGGCGAGCGGGTGCCCGCGCCGCCGACGACCCGCAGGTCCGCGCGCTGCTCGACGCCGGGACCTCCGCGGTGACGATCGTGGCCAAGAGCCACGCCCGCCACGTCGAGCTGGCGCTGAGGACCACGCCGGAGGAGAACCTCGCGATGGTCTCCGACACCATCGCCCACCTCGTGGCCCAGGGCCGGACGGTCTTCCTCGACGCGGAGCACTTCTTCGACGGGTGGTTCGAGACCCCCGGCTACGGCCTGCAGGTGCTCGACGCCGCGGCCGACGCCGGCGCCGAGGTCATCGCGTTGTGCGACACCAACGGCGGCATGCTCCCGCACCAGGTCGCCGAGGTGACCGCCGAGGTGGTCGCGCACGCCGCGACGCGGGGCATCCGGGTCGGTGCCCACATGCACAACGACACGGGGTGCGCGGTGGCCAACAGCCTCGCCGCGGTCCGCGCGGGCGCCTCCCACGTCCAGGGGTGCGTCAACGGCTACGGCGAGCGGACCGGCAACGCCGACCTCGTCACCGTGGTCGCCGACCTGGTGCTGAAGATGGACGTGCCCGTCCTCGGCCGTGACCGCCTCGTCGAGGCCACGCGCATCGCCCACCAGATCAGCGAGACCACCAACGTCGCGCCATTCACCAAGGCCCCGTACGTGGGGGCCAGCGCCTTCGCGCACAAGGCCGGCCTGCACGCCTCGGCCATCCGCGTGGACCCGAACCTCTACCAGCACATCGACCCGCTGTCGATCGGCAACGACATGCGGATGCTCGTCTCCGACATGGCCGGGCGCGCCTCGATCGAGCTGAAGGGCCGCGAGCTCGGCTTCGACCTCGCCGGGGACGACGCCGCGCTCACCCGCGTGGTCACCAGGGTCAAGGCGCTGGAGCAGGCGGGCTGGACCTTCGAGGCCGCCGACGCCTCCTTCGCGCTGCTGCTGCACGAGGAGGTCGGCGCCGGGCGCCCGGCCCACTTCCAGGTGGAGAGCTGGCGCGCGTTCATCGAGCACCGGTCCGTCACGGCGGGCCTGGACCCGGCGCCCACCTCCGAGGCCACCGTCAAGCTCATGGCCGGCGGCGCCCGCGTGGTGTCGACGGGGGAGGGCAACGGGCCGGTCAACGCCCTGGACGCAGCGCTGCGAGGGGCGCTGCTGCCGGCGTACCCGGAGCTGAAGGCACTGGAGCTCACCGACTACCGCGTGCGCATCCTCGACTCCAGCCACGGCACCGACGCGATCACCCGCGTGCTCATCGACACCACCGACGGGGTGCACACCTGGACCACCGTCGGGGTCGCCCCCAACCTCGTCGAGGCGTCGTGGCAGGCGCTGGTGGACGGGATCACGTACGGGCTGCTGCTGGCGGGCGTCGCCCAGCGCTGAGCCCCGGCTGTGGGAGAGCGCTCATGCCGAGGTGCGGGAGCGTCAGGCGTCCCGTGGGCGTCGAGCGGGGAGTCCGTGAGGCCGACACGTTGCAGGGCGCAGCAGCAGGTCCCCGCTCGCCGGGCGCGCGGGCGCGCTCATCGAGAAGCGACCGAGCTCAGGGCGAAGCAGAAGGCCACGACCAGCACCACGATGCCGACGAGGCGCCACGTCAGCGGGGGACGGTGGCCTCGGCGGACCACCCAGGCGGCGAGCAGCGGCAGCGCGAGGATCACGACCGTGACCAGCGCCATGGCGGCGCCGATCGCCGGCTGGGACGGCGTGCACCAGATGGCGCAGCCGGTGAAGGACGTCCAGGAGAACAGCGCCGTCACCGCGGCCGGGCCGATGACGACGACCAGCAGGACGAGGCCCACCACCCAGGCCAGCATCTTCGAGCGCCGGGGCCGGCTCGCAGTGCCGTCCCGGGGCTCGAGGTGCCGGGCGGGACCGCTGCGCGTGCTCACCGGGGCGTCTCGCCCTCGGCGAGGGTGCGCTCGGCGATCTCCCGCAAGGGACCGCGGACGGCGCTGTCGGGCAGGACGGCGCTCTGGTCGCCCAGCACGATGGTCCAGGTGAACCCGTCGCGCACGGGGGAGCACGCGTCGTCGCTCGGAGGAGCGGGCAGCGGCACGGCCTCGGCCGCGGCCTCGCGCCACCAGCCGGCGTCCGGCGCAGCGTCGACGTCCACCTCGGCGCGGCGCGTCAGCCCTGCGAAGCCGCCGCTGCGACTGACGATGATGCGCACGGTCGCCTCCCTCGTCGGTGACGGATCACGGGCGGGTCGGTCGGGGGTGGGGCTCTGACCGGCCGCCGGGCTGCGCGAGCGGCCCCGTCCATTGTGCGGGTGTTCTCACCTCGCCGTCGACGGCGTCACCCCGACGGCCTCCCACCCGTCACCCACCGCTCTCGTCTCGGCGCTGCTGGCGCCGAACCGGGCCGTGGAGGCGGCCAGCGTCACGGCCGCGAAGTCGGAGAAGCTCGCGTCGGTGGTCAGCTCGCGGCTGGTGAGCGCGTCGTACCAGACGCGCCCGGCCCGCTCCCAGCTGTTGCCACCCAGCTCCGTGGACACGAGGTAGAAGGCGCGGTTGGGGATGCCGGAGTTGAGGTGGACCCCGCCGTTGTCCTCCTCCGTCACCACGAAGTCCTCGAAGCTGGCGGGCTGCGGGTCCTTGCCGAGGAGTGGGTCGTCGTACGCGGTGCCCGGCGCCTTCATCGACCGCAGCGCGTCACCGCGGACGTTCGGTGTGAACAAGCCCTCCCCGATGAGCCAGGAGGCCTCCTCGCTGCTCTGGCCGCGGCTGTGCTGCTCGACCATCGCGCCGAAGGCGTCGGCGACGTGCTCGTTGAGGGCGCCGGACTGGCCCTCGTAGGCCAGGTCGGCGGTGTACTGGACGACGCCGTGGGTCAGCTCGTGGCCGATGACGGACACCGAGGCGGTGAAGCGGCCGAACACGCGGCCGTCACCGTCACCGAAGACCATCTGCACGCCGTCCCAGAACGCGTTGTCGTAGTCGCGCCCGTAGTGGACGGTGGCGAGCAGCGGGCGCCCCGCCCCGTCGAGGGACTCCCGCTCGAAGGCGCCTCGGTACAGCGCGTAGGTGTCGCCGAGCCCCGCGTAGGCCTCGTCGGCCGCCACGTCGCCGGTGTCGTCGTCCCCCTCGCGTCGGACGACGGCGCCCGGCAGCTCCATCTGGCCGTCCGCGTCGGAGATGGTGCGCTGCGCCCCGGGCTCGATCGGCCCGAGGTCCCAGTAAGCGCGCTCACGGCGGGCCGAGCGCATCGCGGCGTCGGCGGCGAGCGTGTCCGTCGCGGGACCGGCGAGCATGCCGTTGAGCTCAGGGCCGGTCTCGGCGAGGCGGGTCAGCAGGTACGGGGGGACGACGGAGCAGCGAGGCCTCATGCGCCGTCAGGTTGCCACCAATCCCCGACAGCGAGCAAGGGTCGAGCGGGATCAGCCGGTGATCAGCCCGCGCAGGGAGGCCGCCTGGCCCAGGTGCTGCAGGCAGTCCGACGCCACGCTGACCAGGCGGACGGCCAGGGTCACCGGCGGGTCGTAGGAGGCGTCGACGACCCGGTCGAGGTCCTCGTCGCCGAAGGTGGCCAGGATCCGCGACACCCGGTCGGCCACCTCCGCGTGGTAGCCCGTCAGCAGGTCCGCCGGCGCCCGGACCGCGTCGACCTGCTCCGAGGTGTCCCCGTAGCCCATGTCGCCGGCGGCCCGGTCGAGAGCGAACCGCTCGTCCCAGCCCCGCCCGGTCCACACCTGCTCCGCGAGGTCCCCGCCGGCCACCTCGCAGAGGGACACGTCCTGCAGGCGGGCGCTGTGCCACACCAGCCAGGCGATCGAGTTCCCCGGGTCGGCGCCGGCGCCGGCGCTCGCGGGGCGGTGGGCGAGGTCCGCCTCGCTCAGCCCGCCGGCCACCTCGGGGACCAGCTCGGCGACGCGGCCGTAGAGATCGGTGAGGATGCCGTGGGTGTCCATGGCGACAGGCTGGCACGCACCGGCGGGGCGTCGCATCCGCTCGTTACGGTGGCGTCCGTGCGCATCGCGAGGTTCACCACCGGGGACGACCCCCGTTTCGGCCTGGTCGAGGGCGAGCCCGGCGAGGAGGTGCTGCACGTGGTCGCCGGGGACCCGCTGTACGCCCCCCTCCAGCCCACGGGGACGAAGGTCCCGCTGGCGGACGCCCGCCTGCTGGCGCCGGTCATCCCGCGGAGCAAGGTGGTCGGGATCGGCCGCAACTACGCCGAGCACGCCGCAGAGCTCGGGAACGAGGTGCCGGCCCGCCCGCTGATGTTCCTCAAGCCCAACACCGCCGTCGTCGGCCCCAACGAGCCCGTGGTGCTGCCCGCCGGGTCCGGCCAGGTCGACTACGAGGGCGAGCTCGCCGTCGTCATCGGCCGGGTCTGCAAGGACGTGCCGCGGGCGCGGGCCCACGAGGTGGTCCTCGGCTACACCTGCGCGAACGACGTCACCGCCCGCGACTGGCAGAAGAGCGACGGGCAGTGGGCGCGCGCCAAGGGCTTCGACACCTCGTGCCCGCTC
>JBBSRD010000017.1:0-17806 GCA_038243415.1 Actinomycetales bacterium
ACGCCCTTCCCGAGGACCTCGAGCCCCCTGCGGCCGACAGCGCCGAGTGGTCGAGCATGGCGCGCGGGCGTAGGACGCTTGATCCACAGGGGCCCGGATCGCCTCCCTGACGGACCTCACGGGGCGAGGGACGGAGGAGCGACGATGACGGACCTGATGCAGGACCGCGTCGACGCGGTCAGCGACGACGAGGCCGACCTCCGCGCGAGCCTCGCGGACCTCGCGGGTCTGGTCACCGAAGGACGGAGCCTCGACGACGCTCCCTCCTCGATCGCCGCGTACGCGGCCCACGCCATCCCCGGCGCGGACAGCGCCGGCGTGACGCTGCTCCGCATCGAGAGCCCGAGCCACCGCGTGGAGGCGCTGGCCGCCAGCCACCCGTTCGTCTCCGAGATCGACGAGATCCAGTACGTCACCCTGGGCGAGGGACCGTGCATCACCGCGGCGCTCGAGAGACGGACCGTCCGCTCCGGCTCGCTCGGCGGGGAGAAGAGATGGCCGCGGTTCGGGCCGCGCGTCGGCCGCCTCGGGATCCACAGCGCGCTGTCGCTGCCGCTGCTGCTCCCCGGGCAGGTGGTCGGAGCGATCAACGTCTACGCCCGCGGCAAGGACGTCTTCGACGACCACGCCGCGGACCTGGGCGAGCAGTTCGCCGCGCCCGCCGCGGTCGCGGTGCACAACGCCCAGGTCCTCGCCCAGGCCCAGCGGCTGACGCTCCTGCTGCAGACCGCACTGTCCACGCGACCGGTCATCGACCAGGCGATCGGTCTGCTGCGCAGCCGTACCGGCGGCAGCTCGGAGGAGGCCTTCGCACGGCTGCGGGAGCTGAGCCAGGGGCAGCACTGCAAGCTGGCGGTCGTGGCCCGACGCCTGGTCGACGAAACCGTCGGCAGGGCTCGCGCCCGTCACAGCGGTCAGTGAGACACCCTCAGCAGCGCTCTCAGCGTCACCGCGGTCCACACGGCGCGGTCGGGCGCCTGGCGTCCGGCCAGCCGCCACCCGAGGAGTGCCGCAGCCTCCCTCGTGCCGGGCGCCGACCCGTCTGGAGCACGAGATGGCTCACGGCTTCTGGGCGGACGTCTTCATCGTCGGAGCACCGACGACGCGCGCGCCACCACGAGCAGCGCGCAGGACCTGCTCACCCCGCGCTGTACGTGACGGCTGGTGCTGACCTGGAGAGGGTCGTGGACGGACGGCGCACGTTGTGCTCGATGTCGTCGACGGTGAGCTCGAGGTACGTGAAGGGCTCGTCGGGGGCGGGGCCGCCCCAGCGAGCCTCCCCGTGCGTGGCGAGCCGTCGCTGCCCCACGTCGCGGTAGGAGCTGAGGGGGGTCGACCACCGGCGCACGGTGAACGTCACCCCGTCGGGCGAGGCGGCCAGCCGGTCGTCGGAGACGAGGTCGAGGAGCTCGTCGTGCTCGTCGGAGACCAGGTCGGCCCCCACGGTCTGCTCCCCGCGGGTGAACGCGGCGTGCACCCGGCCGGGGCCCAGCACCGTCCAGGTCACGTCGGCGTCGACGAGGGCGGCAGGGGCGAAGACGCAGAGGTCGTTGAACAGGGTGACGGTCTCGGCGCGGTCCATCGCCGGCCCGGTGGCATCGACCATCGGGACCAGGGAGGCCGCACGCACGCGCATGGTGGCGTGCGCGCCCTCGAAGACGTGCAGGACGTCGATTGGCACCCCGTGCAGGCTGGCGTCCATGGAGAACAGGCGGCAGGAGCCCGGGCCGTAGGTGTTGACCTGCTCGCCCGTGAAGGGCATCCAGGCCGAGGTCGCCGTGGCGCGGATGCGGCCGTGGATGTGGGCGCGGAAGCTCGTCACCCGGGGTTGCCCGAGGGCGCCCGTGCGTCGGAGGGAGGAGGCCACCGAGGACGGCAGGGCCGCGAGGTCCTGCTCCGAGACGAGCGGCCCGGAGCCTTCGGGCGGGGTGGGCGGCGAGGTGGAGAGGGCGGCAGAGACTCGGCGGCGGTACTCGCTGCCGAGGCTGCGGGGCCCCCGAGACGCCCAGCCGTAGACCGCGGCACCGAGCAGGACGACGACTGCGACCACCAGGGATGGCACCGCGCTCCTGCCGCGCCGTGGACCGCTCATCGGCCCGGTGCAGGTGAGGCGGTGGCCAGGTCTGCGAGGGTGCGAGGAGGGGCGGAGCAGCCGCTCGGGCGCAGCCCCTCGCCTCGGATCCACGCGTCGAAGCTGAGTGAGTCCGACGCCGGGGCGGGGCCGGCTCTCGACGCTGACAGCTCGTCGGGGGGAGGGAGCAGCAGGGGCGGCGGTGCGAGGCATGGTGATCCTGACGGGCAGTCATCACCGGGTCGTCCGGAAGGGGAACCATCGTTCCTGAGGCTGGCAGCGGACGGCCAGCCCCATCGCGGACCTGCTGGGTCTTCAGCACCTCGACCACAACGGCCTTGCGAGCCCGTCGAGCCTCACCGGTCGCGCTCCGGCGTGCTGGGCACCGCAGTGCCCGCTGATCTCCGCAACGATGCCGGTGCGGTCAGGCTGTCCGAGAGCACCGTCCCCACCGAGGCGGTGACGGTCCAGCCGGGCTCGTCCCCGCGAGCACAGGCGAAACCCCACCGGTGGCCGCGCAGCGCCAGGCGCACCGCTGACGACGCACTCCTGGACGGTTCTCGCACGCATCGTCACCAGCGCCCCGAAGAGGGTGCAGGTGGACCGTGAAGACGACGCACCCCCACCGGGTGGAGAGGCAGACAGGTGCGTGCGATCGGCCCCGTGCAGCAGCTCCCGGACACGGGTGATCTTGCGTGCTCGTGCAGCGCTGGAGACGAGCGGCTTCTGCCCATCGGGTCACGGAGACACCGTGCGGGTCGTGATGGTGCCCGACGCGGGCGGCGACCAGGTGCCTCCGCCCGCCCCCGCGCGCGGGCACGGCGCGCTGGTCAGCGGTGGCGTGAGCAGCAGGATCGCGCACCGTCTTGGCGTCCAGACCCAGCACCCGCCGCTGGCCTGCGCGAGCACGCCCTCCACCCCCTGGGCCGCGACGCCCGAGAACGCCTCGCACCGTGATCAGCGCGCCGTCACCCCGGGCCAGGGACCGCACCGGCGACCTTGCCGCAGCCCTGGCCCAGACGGTGATCAGTCGCGGTGTCGGATCGAGTCGCTCCCGTGGCGGGCCTCGGTCCGTCCGAAGCTCGCGCCGAGGAGGTTCTGCAGCTTCTTGACCGCACCGGTGCACGCCTCCTCGATGGTGGCGTCGGCATGCCTGACCGCAACCGCTGGCTTGCCGGCCGGGGGTGCTTCCACGGCGCAACGCCTGCCGGTGGGACCACCGCGGTCAGCGTTCTGGTCGCTGAGGTGCACCTCGACACGGGTCACCTGGTCGGCGAGCTGGGACAGGCCGCTGTTGATCTCCTCCTCCAGACGATGCACCAGGTCGGCATCAGCGTCGACGTGCCTGTCGGTGTTCACGAGATTCTTCATGAAGCTCCTCTTGCTTCTTCTCCACTTCACCGATCGGCGGGCGGCGCCATACGGTTGGTGCGTCTTGTTGATCTTAAACGCCAGAAACACCGACAGTGCGCAGCGGGTTCGCCGGCTCGTGCATGCCGAAGGTGCCGTCGTGGTCGCTGTCGAGCTATTCGGACGTGACGAGCGTGCGCCAGGCGTGATGCCCAGGGACGTCGGCTCATCTGGTGACGGGTGGCTTCCTGGTCATGGCTGCGTGGGGTGGTGGTGGTTGTAGGCATGGCGCGGTGGAAGCGTTCGGAGTCGCTGGAGCGAGCCGCAGGTTCTCGCTGAGGACTCAGGCACCCACGGACGAGATGACCGACACCGGGTGGTCGGTCAAGAAAGCACCGCAGTTCCAGGGAGCAGCCACCGAGCGGGCCCCAGGAGCAGGGGACTTCCGTGACCGAGGCCGAGGTCGCCCACCGCGCCGTGCTCACCGGGACCACCCTCACGGCGCAGCGACAGGCCGTGTCGGTCGTCGACGAACCGATCCTGACCATCGGTGGTGGCTGCGGGGTCGAGCCCGTACCCGTCGGCACCCTCCGCGAGCGGCACCGCTCGGTACTCGGGGTGGCCTGGTTCGACACGCACCCCGACCTCGAGACGCCAGGACCGCGCACGACGGGGCGCACCACGCCATGGTTCCCGCTGGCCTGGTGGGCATGGGTGACCCCGGGGTGACCGCGAGCGAGACGCTCCACCCCGACAGAGCCGCTCTCGTCGGTGCTCGGGGCGGCATCACGGCCGAGCGGGCCGCCATCGAACGCGGACGAGCATCCAGACGGACGAACCGGCACCGTGCTCGGCGGTGCCGGCCACGTCCACGTGCTCGACCCCTCGGGGCTCGACGGGCGCGACAGGCCCGAGCCTGAGGGGTCGACGATCTCTCGGCTGGTGGCTGCGCCCGGTTCTTCCAGCGGTCCCGACGTCGTGGGCGCCGGCCTCACGGAAGACGGGGGCACGACGGAGCAGGTGGGGGTGCTGTCCCCGGTGATCGCCACGATCGAGGAGCTGCTGCAGCCTCGCTCGTCCTGACCGCTCTCGGGGCGGGTCCGCCGCTCCTCCGGTCGCAGCGGCCCGGCTCGAAGGACCTTCGTCTCTGGCGGCGGCGCTCGTCTGCGTCGATCCTGGGAGAGGAGGTGGTTGAGATGACGAGGCAGGACGCGCCCCGGGTCCAGGCCCGATGGCTGCACGATGACGGTGGGACCACCGCGGACACCGTGGTGGCGGGCTACGACGGATCGCCGAGCTCGGTGGAGGCGTTGGCGTGGGCCTCGGCCGCGGCCGGGGCCCGCGGCGTGAGGCTGCGCGTGCTGTGCGTGGCAGACATGGGCGAGGAGGCCGGCGCAGCCGGTCTCGACCACGACAGCCACCGGGCCGTCCAGCGCTTGTTCCAGATCGAGCATGAGGCGGCGGAAAAGCTCGCCGACGAGGGCGTGCGCCACGCCACGCAGATCGAGGGCGGCCCGCTGGACCGCTCCGTGAAGCCCGTGGCGGTCCTGGGGAACCCGGTCGCCGCCCTCGTCGAGGCGTCCCACGGCGCCGGTCTCCTGGTCGTCGGTCACCGGGACTTCGACGAGCTCGCCGGTGCGCTGCTGGAGTCCGTCGCGCTCGCGGTCACCGAAGCCGCCGCTTGCCCTGTCGTCGTCGTCCGCGCCGACCCCGCGCGCCGACCCGACCCGGCCCGCCCGGTGGTGGTCGGGGCCGACGGCTCCGAGAGCACCAGCCAGGCGCTCGCCTTCGCCGGCGACGTCGCCGCCATGACCGGCGCTCCGCTGGTGGTGCTGGCCGCCTGGACGCCGTCGGGGGTGGTCGACGACGGCGAGACGGCCGACCGGGCGCACCAGCTCGCGCAGAGCGTCGTCGAGGCGGCCATGAAGCAGGTCCGCTCGACGCACGGCAACCTCACCGTCACCGCGCGCGTGGTCGAGGGACACCCCGCGACGACGCTGGTCGCAGCCTCTGACGACGTCGGTCTCGTCGTCATCGGAGCGCACCACGAGCAGCACGAGCAGCACCGGAGCGACGCCTCCCGAGGCTCGGTCAGCCACGCCATCATCCACCGGGCGCGCTGCCCGGTCGCGGTCGTCCACGCGGCGCTGGGCCAGGAACCGCGCCCAGCCCTGTGACGCGGCAGCAGGCGCGCTGCAGCACGCGGCAGGTGCCACCACCGCCCGGCAGACCGCTCCACGGCCACCCTGGGGGACCTTGGTCTGTGGCGCCCGGCACCGCGGTGCGCCACGGTGGTGGTGGAGGTGGTGGCGATGACGCAGGACGCGTCCCAGCAGCAGAAGACCGACCGGGCCGGCGCAGCGGCAGGTGCCGGGCACGACAGCGTGGTGGTGGCCTATGACGGCTCGCCGTCCTCGGCCGCGGCCCTGACCTGGGCCGCGCGGGAGGCGGGAGCGCGCGGGACGACCTTGCGGGTGGTCTTCGCCGCCGACGTCGAGGGCGCCGACATCGGTGGGGCGGCGGTGCTCGCCCACTCCGCCCGCAAGGCCGGCATCGAGCTCACCGACGATGCCGCGGCCTGGGCCTCGAAGGTCGATGGTGCCCCCGGCCGAGACATGATCACGACCGAGGTGCGGCTGGCCAGGCCCACCCGCGCCCTGGTGAAGGCCTCCCAGGGGGCGGGCCTGCTCGTGATGGGCAACCGTGGTCGCGGCTCCTTCGCCGGAGCGGTGCTGGGCTCGGTGGCGTTCTCGGTCACCGCCCGCGCCGCGTGCCCCGTGGTCGTCGTCCGCGGCGAGGAGGACCGACGGCCCGGTCCAGGCCGTCCCGTGGTCGTCGGCGTCGACGGCTCCGACGGCGCGGAGGCGGCCGTGGCCTTCGCCGCGCAGGCGGCAGCGCGCGCCGGCGCACCGCTGGTCGTGCTCACCGCGTGGACACCACCGGAGGTGGTCGCCGCCGGCAACGCCTACGGCGCGGCGCGCATCGCCGACCTCCAGCAGTGGGCGGAGGACAGCGCTCATCGCAACGCCGACGCCGCGCTCGCCTCGGCGCTCGATGCCCGTCCCGACCTGAGCGGTGAGGTGCGCGCGGTGCGCGAACGCCCCGCCCAGGCACTGGTCGAGGCCTCGGAGGGAGCGGGCATGGTCGTCGTCGGTGCTCGCGGGCACGGCGCGGTCGGCGGGCTGTTCCTCGGCTCGGTCAGCCACGCGGCCGTCCACGGCGCGCAGTGTCCCGTCGCCGTCGTGCGTCCCGCGGACACCTCCCGGTGACGCCCGCGTCCGGTCGCGCCGGCGAGGACGACGCCCCCGTCCGGCAGGTGGTGGGCGAGGTCGTGGTGGGCTACGACGGTTCGCCGGCATCGGTGGCGGCGCTGAGGTGGGCCGCCGCCGAGGCCGGCGCGCGCGGCGCCGTGCTGCGGGTGCTGTGCGTCGCGGACCTGGGCCGCCACACCGACCCCGCCGCGCTCGGCCCCGGCACCCTGACCACCGTGCAGCGCCTCTTCCGCGACGAGCTGGCCGCCGCGGGGACGCTGGCCGACGAGGGCGCGGCGATCGCCAGCCAGGTCGACGGCGGACCGCTGGACCGCCGGGTCACGCCCCGGGCGGTCCTGGGCCGCGCCACCGCCGTCCTGCTCGAGGCGTCCGAGGAGGCCGACCTGCTCGTGCTCGGTCACCGCGGGCGCAGCGAGCTGGTCACGGCGCTGCTGGGCTCGGTGGCGTTCTCGGTCACCGCCGCCGCGACGTGCCCCGTCGTCGTGGTGCGCGGCGACGCCCGACCCGCCGCCGGTGCGCCGCGGCCCGTCGTGCTGGGCGTCGACGTCGGCGACGGGTGCGAGCAGGCCCGCTCCCCCGCGCTGAGCATCGCCGCGACGAGCGCGCAGCGCAGCGCAGCACCGTTGACGGTGCTCGGCGCCGTCGGACCGGACGAGGCCCTGACCGGCGACCACGACCACGAGCTCGCCGCAGACGTGATCGCCCACCAGCGCTCCCGCGCCGGTCGCCGCATCGACGCAGCGTGCGCGGCCGCGCTCCGGGAGCGTCCCGGTCTCGACGTCCGCGGCGAGGTGGTGACCGCTCGGCCGGCTGACGCGCTCACCGCAGCCTCCGAGACCGCAGACCTGGTGGTGGTCGGCACCCGGGGAGCCGGCGCCGTGTCGGGACTGTTCCTCGGCTCGATCAGCCACGCGGTCGTCCACCGAGCGGCCTGCCCCGTCGTGGTCGCCCGCACCCGGCCCGGCTGATGCCGGCGCCGGACACCTCGGCTGCCGCGGACGAGCCCTCGTCCCGCACGCCACGACCGGCCTGGACAGGTCCGCGCGCTCAGCCCTCGCTCACGGCGCGTCGTGGCGGCGCACCACGGCCACCGGGCAGTCAGCCTGGTGGATGACCGCGTGGCTGACGGACCCGAGGAACAGGGATCCGAGCCCGCCGCGCCCCCTCGCTCCGACGACGACGAGCCCCGCCTCGGCCGAGGCGTCCGAGAGAGCCTGAGCGGGACGCTGCTGGACCACCCTCGTGACGCCCTGGAGACCGGGGCGGTCCGAGCGCGCCAGATCGACCGCGACGTCGGCGCTGGTGCCCGCGCTCCTGCGTGCCCACTCGACCAGCGGCGTGACGTCGACCGCGCTGTAGCCGTCCACGACCGTGATGTCCGGCACCGTCCAGGCCGCCACGACCACCAGGGGCGCCCCCCAGCGCTCGGCGACGTCCGCGGCGAAGACCACCGCTTCGTCGGCGCCGTGGGAGTCGTCGACACCGACGACCACCGGGGCGTCCGGGCCGGGCCGTCGTTCGACCTCGCCGCGCACCACGACCACGGGACACTCTGCTCTGGAGGTGACCGCGAACGCCACCGAGCCCAGCAGCGCGCCGGCCACCCGCCCTCTCCCGCGACTGCCCAGCACCAGCAGGTCGGCGCCGCGAGAGGCCCTCACCAGCGCCGTGGCGGGGTCCTCCATGACGGCGAGCGCCTCGACCGGGCCCGTGCCCACCCCGCCCTGCATCTGGCCGACCCAGTCGACGCCCTCTCGGGCCAGCCGGCGCCCGGCCGCGGCGACCTCGTCGAGGATCGGCGCGGCGAACCCCTCGGTCCACGCGGGCCCGGCGGAGAGGACGGTGAGCCTGGCGTTCATGGCGCCGGCCTCCACCGCCGCCCACGTCACGGCCCGGAGCGATGCGGTCGAGCCGTCATAGGCCACCACCACGTGCCGGGCCCCTCGTCCATCGGCCCGGGACCGAGTGGCTGGTGCTTCCTGCTGCTTCGTCATCACGACCACCTCCACGGCCACCCTGTCCTCCGGGCTGCGTCCTTCATAGGTGCGAAGGTCCCGGGTCTGCCCCCGTCACCCGGCTCGCGGGGTGGGTGGTCCCGACAGGGGACCTAGGCCCCTGGTCCGGCGCCAGCGACGGTGGTGCCATGAGGAGCAGACGTCCGGCCGTCCAGGTGGCGCAGCTGCAACGAGGGAAAGACAGGAAGACCCCTGGCGAAGGACGGTGCCCCTGGTGTCGGCGGAGCTGCGGGCGGTGACGCGGCGCTACGGGACGCGCCGGAGCCGGCAGAGCGTCTCCCCCCGGGCATCGAGACCAGCCCACCGGGCGGCGACAGGTTCTTCGACCGGCTGCGACGGATGGACCTGCGCCGGGGCGACGGCTGGATCGGGGGCGTGTGCGACGGCATCGGGCACCGGGTCGGGCTGGACCCTCTGCTCGTCCGGGTCGGGGCCGTGCTCCTCGGCCTCTTCTTCGGTCTGGGACTGCTGCTCTACCTCGTCGCCTGGTCGCTGATCCCGGACGGCGCGGACCAGACGCACGTCGAGCAGGGCCTGCGCCACGGCAAGGCTTCCTCGATCGTCCTGCTGGTCTTCGCCTCCGTGGTCCTGCTCGGCTCGCTGCCCTGGGGGGTGGGGGGTGCTTTCGGTCTGGACGGGAGCTTCAGCCTGGTCGGCCTGGTGGTCGCCGCTCTGCTGCTCCGGGGGCTGTGGGCGCTCTGGCAGGGCCGCGTCGCTCCGGGAGCGGTGGCGTACGCGGCTGACGCCCAGGGCGCACCGACGGGTGAGCCTGCGGCCGGACCGCCACCGGTGCCGCGCCGGCCGCGCCGCCCCAGCGGTGGTGCCGCCATGGCCCTCATCGCCACCGGGCTCCTGCTGGTGATCGTCGCGGGCACGGTCTGGGCCGGTCCCTCCCTGGACCTGCCGGGCGACGATCTCGTCGTGGTGCTGGCCGCCGTCGCCGTGGTCCTCGGTCTGCTGGTCCTGGGGCTGGGCGTGTCCGGACGTCGAGCAGGGTTCGTCGGCTTCCTCGCTGTGCTGACCGTGCTGACCGTGCTGACCGCCTTCACCGCTGCGCTGCTGCCCGCACGGCTGGGTCTGGCAGGCGGGACCGGAGAGGTCGTCTGGAACCCGGCCAGCGTGGCCGAGCTGACCGACCATCGGCTCGGGGCCGGCGAAGCAGACCTCGACCTGCGCTCGCTCGACCCGGACGAGCTGAGCAGCGACGTCGTCGACGTCAGCGTCGGCGCCGGGCAGCTGACGGTGCAGCTCCCTGCGGAGGACGGCGTGCAGGTCGACTCCCAGATCGGCGTGGGGCGGCTGTCGGTGCGGGGCGCCGAGGTCGGGGGTCTCGCCGACGGACCGGACGACCGGTCCGTCAGCGGCCTCGACATCGACGAGAGCCGATCCCTCGGAGCAGCCGGCTCTCCCGACCTCATCGTCCGGGCCGACCTCGGCGTCGGCGAGATCGTCATCGACCAGGAGCCGACGTCATGAGCACCCTCACACCCCGGCAGGGCCGTCTGACTCGTGCTGCTGGGGTTGCTCGCCCTCGCTCGGCGACGACCTGGCCCGCAGGACCCGGTCTAGGTGGCCCGGGCCTTCACGTCACCGACGACGGGCTGGACGGCATGACGTCGTGCGGCCGGGCGACGTCGTGATCGACGATCTCGTCGACGACGTGTCGCGGATGGACGCGCACGCGGTCGCGGCGCGGTTCGAGGTCGACCCGGAGACGGGCCTGACCAGTCCTGAGGCCGCGCGCAGGCTCGAGACGGACGGCCCCAACGAGCTGCGCGGCAGGAAGCCCACACCCACGTGGCGCAGGGTCCTGGCACAGTTCCAAGACCCCCTGATCTATCTGCTGCTGGCGGCCACAGCCATCTCGCTGGCCTCCTGGGCCGTCGAGGGCGCCGGCGGGGCGCCCGTCGACGCCCTCGTGATCGCAGCGATCGTCGTCCTCAACGCCGTCCTCGGCTACAGCCAGGAGGCCAAGGCCGAGAACGCCGTCGCTGCCCTGGACGCGATGACCGCGGCCTCGTCCACGGTGCTCCGCGGCGGACAGCTCAGGACCGTGCCCTCGGTGGAGCTGGTGCGCGGTGACGTGCTCGTCCTCGGTGAGGGCGACGCCGTGGGCGCCGACGCCCGCCTGCTGAGCGCCAGCGCGCTGCGCGTCCAGGAGGCGTCCCTGACCGGCGAGAGCGCGGCGGTGGAGAAGGACCCGACGACGCTGGAGGAGCCTGCCTCGCTCGGTGACCGGGTCACCATGGTCTACAAGGGCACCGCCGTCGCCCAGGGCGTCGGTCGTGCGGTCGTGACCGGCGTGGGCATGTCGACCGAGGTCGGCGCGATCGCCGAGATGCTCGAGGCGACGATGGCGGAACCCACTCCTCTCCAGAAAGAGGTCGCCCGGATCAGCAAGCTGCTCGGCGCCGTCGTGGTCGTCATCGCCCTCGTCGTGATGATCACGATCGTGCTGGTCGACGGCGTCACCGAGCCGAGCGACTTCGTGATCGTGCTCCTCCTGGGCGTCTCGCTCGCGGTCGCCGCGGTGCCCGAGGGCCTGCCGACGATCCTCTCGGTCGTGCTCGCGATCGGCGTGCAACGGTTGGCCAGGCGCAACGCGGTGGTCAAGCAGCTCAGCTCGGTCGAGGCCCTGGGGTCCGCATCGGTGATCTGCACCGACAAGACCGGCACGCTGACCCGCAACGAGATGACGATCCAGCGCGTGGTCACCGGCTCGGGGACGGCGGACGTCACCGGCGTCGGCTACCGCCCCGACGGTGCGCTGACAGCAGCAGGCAGGGCGCTCAGCGACGCACACCGCCTCGAGGTCCAGCTCGCCTGGGTGCGGGGTCGCTCGCGAACGACGCTCAGCTCACCGAGCACGACGGCGAGTGGACCATCCAGGGCGACCCCACCGAGGCCGCGTTCCTGGTGGCGGCGCGCAAGCTCGACGGCACCGGTGCGGCCATGAGCCGGTTCGAGCGCCGGGCAGAGATCCCGTTCACCTCGAACCGCAAGATGATGTCGACGGTCCACCGGGACCGCGGGGACGGGACCACCCTGCTGCTCAGCAAGGGGGGCCCCGACGTCCTGCTCGATCGCTGCACCAGGGTCCAGGTCGGGCGGGACGCGGTCCCGCTCACCGACGCCGCCAGGGCGCAGCGGCTCTCCGAGGTCGAAGCGCTGTCGGCCGAGGCTTTTCGGACTCTCGGTGTCGCCTACCGGGTGGTCGACGACCTGCCCGTCGATCCGTGGGACGACGCCGACGCGTCGGTGGAGCGCGGGCTCGTCTACCTCGGGGTGGTCGGCATCATCGACCCGCCACGGGCCGAGGCGGCCGCAGCGATCGCGGAGTCGCACCGCGCCGGCATCCGGGTCGTCATGATCACCGGCGACCACCCGGGGACCGCGAGCCGCATCGCCGCCGACCTCGGCATCATCGAGGCCGGCGGCCGGGCAGTGACCGGACCAGAGCTCGACACCCTCGACGACCGAGGGCTGCGCGAGGTCACCCGCGAGACGTCGGTCTACGCCCGGGTCTCGCCCCAGCACAAGCTGAGGCTCGTCGACGCGCTCCGGTCCGACGGGCACGTCGTGGCGATGACCGGCGACGGCGTCAACGACGCCCCCGCGCTGAAGTCCGCCGACATCGGCGTGGCCATGGGCGTCACCGGCACCGAGGTCACCAAGGAAGCGTCCCGGATGATCCTGGGTGACGACGACTTCGCCACGATCGTGGCGGCGGTCCGGCAGGGCCGTGTCATCTTCACCAACATCAGGAAGTTCCTGCGCTACCTGCTCTCGTCGAACATGGGCGAGGTGCTCACCGTCTTTCTCGGCGTCGTCCTCGCCGGGCTGATCGGCCTCGATCAGGCGAGCGACGAGGCGGTCGTGCTCTCGCTGCTCGCGACCCAGATCCTGTGGATCAACCTCCTCACCGACTCCGCCCCGGCACTCGCGGTGGGTGTCGATCCCGAGGTCGACGACGTGATGGCCCGCAGGCCTCGCAAGCCGACGGAACGGGCGATCGACGCGCGGATGTGGACCGGGATCGTCTCCGTCGGGCTCGTCATGGCGATCGTGTCCCTGCTCGCGATCGACGTCTTCCTGCCGGGAGGTCTGGTCGAGGGCGACGACACGCTCGAGGTCGCCCGCACGGCGGGGTTCACCACCCTGGTCATCGCTCAGCTCTTCAACGCGTTCAACGCCCGCTCGGAGACGACGAGCGCTTTCCACGGCCTGTTCGTCAACCCGTGGCTCTGGGGCGCCGTCCTGCTCGGTGCAGCGCTGCAGGTAGCCGTGGTCGAGGTGCCGTTCCTGCAGGTCGCCTTCGGGACCGCACCGATGGACCTGGCCCACTGGGTCGCGTGCGTCGCCCTGGCGTCCGTCGTGCTCTGGTACGACGAGGCCCGCAAGGCGCTGCTCAGGGTGCTCGCGAGACGGACCAGCGAGCCTGGAGCCGCATCGTGACCGGCCGGCGGACGTCCGTGTCCTCCGTCACCGCGGCGGATCCGGGCCCTCTCCGGGCGCCAGGGGCGTGACGGCTGGACGGGCCACGTCGCCGAGGTCGTCGGGCACGGGAGCAGCCTGGGGCCCGGGCGTGCATCGGCGGAGACATCTTCCGGCGGACCGCGGGCTGATCGACCCTGCGGTGGCTGCCACCCACGCCGCCGGGCTCCCTCGCGCCCAGAGGCCGCGACCGGGGTCGCTCGTCGTCGCTGGTGACGAGATCCTGGATGAATCTTCTGCTTTCGACGGCGATGGGCTGGTGCTCATGGTCGTGCACGTCGTGCCCGCTGTCGAAGATCACCTGCTGGCTGCCGCTCACCCTGGACAGGCAGCTGGTCTGGTGTTCTTGCCATTTCTCTCTGTCGAGCCCGGTGCCCTCGCCGTTGGACGTGAAGAACAGCATGGGCAGCTGCTGCGGCGGCGTGTCGACCTTCTCGGCGTTCTCCTTCACGCACCTGATCTCCGCCACCATCGGCGCGGTCTGCGTCCTCCTGCAGAACACCGCCCTGCAGACGTCTTTCTCGTGCTGGGTCAAAGAGCCCGCCGCGATCGCCGCAGAGTCCTCGACGATCGCGGGAAAGAATCGTGTCACTCTTACGACGTATCGCGGTCAGCACGGCCATCGAGTGGGGAAACAGCACCAACGGCCCGTCGACCCCGGCCACGTCGAGGGCTGCTCTCGTCTCCTCCAGGACCGTGCCGACGTCCCGTGGCTCGTCTGCGACATCACTGAACCCGTATCCCAGCCGCTCGACGACGACGGTCTCGCCCAGCGGCACACAGAGGGGAGCCTCTTCGCTCATCGTGGTCCGATGATGGACGAAGCTCGCCGAAAGGCTCAGGGACACGACCAGGAAGAGAACGATGACGCTCGCACCGAGGACTCTCAGCCCACGGCCGGCACGGTGGCAGGCACGGTGGAGCGCGACGCCTGCGGCGCGTCGCGCCGCCGGCCGATCGCGCGGAGCGCGGCGAGGATGGCGGCGAGGTCCACGACCTCCTGCAGCAGCGCGCCAGCGGTCGCGGGGATGTGGCCGAACGCCGCCACGACCATGAGTCCCACGCTCGCGATGATGCCCAGCCAGATGCTCTGCAGGGCGATCGCCACCGTCTCGCGCCCGATCTCGACGGCCTTCGCGGGGGCGTAGACGTCGTCGACGAGGATGACCGCGTCCGCCGACTCGCTCGCGGCGGTCGCACCCTTGGCGTCCATCGGCAGCCGACGTCGGCTGCCGCGAGGACCGGGGCGTCGTTGACCCCGTCACCGACCATCATGACGGGACGCTCGGCGACGGCGCGGACCGCTCTCACCTTGTCGGCGGGCAGGCACTCCGCATGGACCCTCGTGACGCCGAGCTCAGCACCGACGTGGTCCGCGGTCTCCTGCGCGTCGCCGGTGAGGATCATCGTGTGGTGCACCCCCAGCTCGTCGAGGCGCGCGAGGGTCGCCGCCGCGGTCTCGCGCAGGATGTCGCTCGCGAGGAGAGCACCCGCGGAGCGGCCGCCGATCGCCGCGTAGACGGCGAGCTGACCCGGCGCGACCGCCGTGCGCACGGCGTCCGGGGCGAAGGTCTGGACGTAGCCGAGCTTGCCGACCACCACCTCACGGCCCTCGACCATCGCCCGGATGCCGTTGGTCGCCTCCTCCCGCGCCCCGTGGGCCTCAACGACCGGTAGGCCCCGCGCTCGTGCCGCCGCGATGACCGCCGCGGCGAGCACGTGCGAGGAGTGCTGCTCGACGGACGCCACCGCGGTGAGGAGCTCGTCGCGCGTCACGCCGTTCTCCGGCCTGATCTCCGTGAGCGTCGGCGAGCCGTGCGTGAGGGTCCCCGTCTTGTCGAACACCGCGGTCCTCGCCGAGGCCAGCCGTTCGAGCACCCCGCCGCTCTTGACGATGACGCCGTGGCGCGCGGCACGGCTCATGCCGCCGATGAACGCGACGGGCGCGGCGATGAGCAGCGGGCACGGCGTGGCGAGCACGAGCACCTCGGCGAAGCGCACCGGGTCCTGGGAGAACCACCACGCGCTCCCTGCGAGCAGGAGCGAGAACACCGTGAACGGCACGGCGTAACGGTCCGCGAGCCGCACGACCGGGGCCCTGCTCACCGCTGCCTCGGCGACGAGGGCGACGATCTGCTGGTACTGGCTCTCCGCGGTCGTGGCCGTCGCCACCACCTCGATGGCGGTCGGGCCGTTGACCGAGCCGCTCAGCAGCCCGTCGCCCACCAGCTTCTCGACCGGGACGCTCTCGCCCGTCAGCGAGGACTGGTCGACCGAGGCGCGGGCCGAGCGGAGGGCGGCGTCGACAGGGACGACCTCGCTGGTGCGCACCAGCAGCACGTCGCCGGGTCGCACGTCCTCGGCCCGGACGTCGATGATGTCCGGGCCGTCGATCCGGTGCGCGTGCTGGGGCGCGCGAGCGAGGAGAGCGTCGAGCTCGCGCTTCGCGCGGTGGTTCGCGTAGTCCTCCAGCGCTTCGCCGCCGGTGAGCATCAGCACCACCAGGAGCGCCGCGACGTGCTCCCCCACCACCACGGTCGCGACGATCGCGGTGACGGCCAGGACGTCGAGCCGCCAGTGACCGCGCAGGAGGTCGCGCACCATCCTCACCGCTTGCCACGCCGCGATCCCCAGGGCGTACACGCTGAAGACCCACCGCACCGCCTCGCCCGTACCGGCCAGGAACAGCACGGTCCCGAGGAGCGCGACCGCGAGGGTCAGCATGACGGCCCAGTACCGGCGGGCATGCTTCACGACGGCGGCCACGACCTCACGCGGCGTCGATCGACGGACCACGAGGTCATGACGGCAGCGGGCGCCGGACGACGACGACGGGGCAGTGCGCGCCGTGGACGGTGGCGTGGCTGACCGAGCCGAGGAACGACCCGCTGGTGCTGCCGCGCCCCCGAGCACCCACGACGACCATCCCCGCACCACCCGAGGCCGTGATCAACGCTCTCGCGGGCCTGTCCCTCACCAGGCGCACCTCGCCCGTGACGTGCGGCTCGACCGCGCGCACCCGGGCGAGCGCCGCCTCGGCGCGGTCCTGCGCCGCGTCCTGGGCCCGCATCGCCAGGTCGGCGACGTAGGAGCTGCCGTAGGCAGCCCCGGGGCCCACCAGGTCCGGCGGCGTCCATGCCGCGAGGACGATCAGGGGAGCGCTGGCGCGGGCCGCGGCACGAGCGGCGAAGTCCACGGACGCCAGCGCGCCGTCGGAGCCGTCGACGCCCACGACGACGGGGTGGTCGGCGTCGAGCCGGCGCTCGGTGTTCCCGCGGACGACCACGACCGGGCACGCTGCGTGCGCGGCGACCGCGAAGGCGACCGACCCCAGCAGCGCGCCCGCCACCGCCCCGCGCCCGCGGTGGCCCACCACGAGGAGGTCGGCGTCCTTCGAGGCCTCCACCAGGGCGGGCACCGGCTTGCTGAGCGGCACGTCGGTCGCCACCGCGTCCTCGGCGGGACCGCCATCGACCGTGATCGCCAGGGCTGCACCCTCTTCGGTGACCTCGGCCCCCGCCTCGTGCGCAGCCCGGGCGACCACCGCGACGCCGCCGACGTCGGCGCCCTCGACGTCCGCGGCGAAGACCACCCTCAACCGCGCGCCGAGCGAACCAGCCTCCCTCGCGGCCCAGGTCAGAGCCGAGACGGACTCCGGTGAGCCGTCGTAGGCGGCCACCAGGCGCGGCCGTGCGGGGACGGCTCCGCCGTCCTGCTCATCGGTCTCGTGCGTGGACGCGTGCTGCGTCGTCATCATCTCGACCACCTCCACCCCCATGATCGACTGACGGGGCGACGGGGGCCAGAGACGAAGGTCCTCCGTCGCGGCTCGTGCCCGGACAGGCTCCGGCCGGGTGGCCGAGCCACCGCGCGGGCGTCGACGTGCGCGCCGCGCGTCTAGCATCGGTGAGGTGATCACTGCCGGACGGACCTCGTCGCCGGGAGGCACCGATGCCCTGACGGCGCGCTGGGGTGCGCTGCTCGACGCCCTCGCCCAGCTCGGGGGCGACCTCGAGCTGCACGCCGTGCTGCAGCGGCTCGTCGACGCCGCACGCGAGCTCGCCGGCGCGCGGTACGCCGCGATCTGCGTCCTCGGCGGCGACGGCTCCCTCGACGACCTCATCACCTCCGGCGTCACGACGGAGGAGCGCGAGCGGATCGCCGTCATGCCGCGGGGGCGCGGGACGCTCGGTGAGCTGGTGCGCCACCCCGAGCCGCTGCGCCTGCGCGACCTGCAGGAGCACCCGAGCTCGGCCGGCCTGCCGCCGGAGCACCCGGTGATGAGCTCCTTCCTCGGGGTACCGGTCCGCACCGACGGGGCGGTGTTCGGCAACCTCTACCTCACCAACAAGCTCGGCGGCAGCGACGACGGCCATGACGGCCATGACGGCGGGTTCAGCGAGGCCGACGAGCAGGTTCTCGTGGCGCTCGCCGCAGCGGCGGGCGTCGCGGTGGAGAACGCGCGCCTGTACGAGCAGGTCCTCACCCGGCAACGGTGGTCCGCCGCCGCCGCCGGCGCCTCGCGGGCGCGCGTGCCGGCCGGGCGGGCGGGGGGTTGCGGGGTGGTGGCACGCCGCGCCCGCGCGGCTGCCGGCGCCCGGGGC
>JBBSRD010000018.1:0-17543 GCA_038243415.1 Actinomycetales bacterium
GCCCGGCCCTCCCCGGAGCGGGCCGCGGTGGGGGCGCCGTCGTCCGTCCAGGAGAGGTCGAAGGGGTCGTCACCGACCTGCGGGTGCCGATCACGCAGGTCGAGCACCTCGTCAGGTCGGGCCAGGATCGCCGAGGTCATGCCACGGACCGTAGATGTGCTCGGCCGTACGGGTGAGTATTTCCGTGAGCGCCTGCGTGTCGAGCCCCAGGACGCCGGACATGGCTCTGACGGTGTGCGGCACGAGGTGGCTGGCGTTCGGCTTCCCGCGGTGCGGCACCGGCGTCAGGTACGGCGCGTCGGTCTCCACCTGCAGCTGTTCCAGGGGCACGACGGCCAGCGCGTCGCGCAGGCCCTGGGCGTTCTTGAACGTCACCGTGCCGGCGAGCGAGAGGTACCAGCCCTCCTGAGCGCACCGCCGGGCCAGGGCCGCGTCGCCGGAGAAGCAGTGGAAGACGGTGCGGTCGGGCGCGCCCTCGGCCGCGAGGACGTCGAGCACCTGGTCGTGGGCGTCGCGGTCGTGGATCTGCAGCGCCGTCCCGGTCTCCTTGGCGATGGCGATGTGGGCGGCGAACGACTCCCGCTGGGCCCGCAGCGCTGCAGGGTCGGAGAGGTCGGTGCGGAAGGCGTCCATGCCGGTCTCCCCCACCGCGCGCACCCGGGGGTGGCGGGCCATCGCGGCGATCTCGGCCAGGGCGGCGTCCAGCTCGCCGCGCTCGGCGAGGCGGGGGGCCTCGTTGGGGTGGATCGCCACGGCGCCGAGCAGCTGGGGCCAGCGCTCCACCGCGCGGACCGTCCAGCGGCTGGAGGAGACGTCGGTGCCGACCTGCACGGCGCGCGGCACCCCGGCGCGGGCGGCGGCGGCCAGGAGGGCGTCGACCTCGTGGTCGGGCAGGGAGTCGAGGTGGGTGTGGTCGTCGACGAGGTCGGCCAGCGCACCGTCGCGCGTGCGCAGCGGCTCGGGCAGCGGGGGGTAGCGGCCCGGGAGGGCTGAGGGGTCGGGCGGCGGGGCTGGGCTCACCCGGCGATCCTGCCCGGTCCTGCACCTGGAGCCCCTCGCCGCCCCAGCCCCAACCCCAACCCCAACCCCAACGATCATGACGGATCCGCGCCCCCAGTCGGTGATCATGAAGGATCTGCCCTTTGGATCCTCCAAAAAGGGCTAATGCTTCATGATCACTGCTATCGGGACGCGGATCCGTCATGATCAACGCGCCTCAGTGCCCGACGAGTGAGGGGCGCTGCAGCAGCGGGGCACAGCAGCAGAGGAGCTGTGCGGCGAGGAGCAACGGGGCTCAGGGCCTCGGCGGCAGGCCGAACAGCCCGCGGTGGTTGAGCGCGCGCCACAGCCGGTCGATGGCCGGACCGGATCGCCGGCCCACGTCCGCGGCCGTGACCCGCTGGACCCACCAGCCCTCGTCCTCCATGAGAGCTCGGCGCGCGACGTCCTCGCGCCACTGGCGGGCATCGGTGCGGTGACCGTCACCGTCGTACTCGCTCGCCACCTTCACCTCCAGCCACTGCAGGTCCGGGGCTCCCAGCCAGCCGCCGACGCCGTCGAAGATCGGGGCGTTCAGCACCGGCTCGGGGATACCGGCCCTGGCGACGTCGAGCCGCCACACCGTCTCCATCGCTGAGCGGACCGGCCACCTCAGCTGCTGAGCGAGACCCCGGAGCCGGACGACGCCCCGCCGTCCGGCGCGGCGATCGAGCTCTTCGAGGAGCGTCGCGGGGCCATGGCCCTGGGTGACCACCGCGTCTCCCAGGACGATCGCGTCGACGTCGCCGAGACGGACCGCGAGATCGCACCACGTCGCCTCGGCGCCGACGACCCGCAGGCCGCGCACGCGCTGGACCGACGGCAGGTGAAGACCTTCGAGGGAACGGACCCCACGCCTCCTCGGGACGGACGAACCGGTCGGGACCATGATCGTCGGGAGCGGGGCGGGGCGGCCCCGTGAACCCGGTGAGAGCGGCAGGCGTCTCAGCTCAGCGGCGGTGGCATGGCTGAAGGCCGCGCTCGAGGGGAGCACCATGGCGATCGCGGCGCACAGGGCCGGCAGGTCGTCGGGGAGGTGGCCGGGGACACGGACACCGCTGGAAGGTCGGCGCAACGATGGGTGCCGAAGCACCTTGGGCTCCACCCCTGCGGCCAACGCCTCGGAGACGGTGAAAGGACGTGCCAGAAGGTCGTCGGGGAGGGAACCGCGTCGGAGCATCGCGGAACGGTGGCCCCTCGACGCATGGCGCTGCGACTGACAGCGCCCACCCTGTGGACAGCGGCGCCCCGGCAGAGGGCGCTGTGGACGGTCGATGGACGGGTCCAGGCTGCCCAGAGCGGGTGATCATGGAGGATCGGCCCGTCGACGTGACGGAAAAGGGCCGATCTCTCATGATCACTGCCCTGAGGGCGGAAATCCTTCATGATCACCGTCGGAGGGCGGGGCTCGGAGGGGCGGGGCTCGGAGGGGCGGGCGAGGTGAGGGCGGGGCTCGGAGGGGCGGGCGAGGTGAGGGCGGGCGAGGTGGGGCCGGGCGGTCGCGCGTCAGGCCGGGGAGCGCTCGGGCGCGGTGATGGCCGCACGGAACGCCTCCACGGTGCGGGCCAGACCGTCCTCGTAGCCGATGAGCGGCTCCCACCCCAGGACCTCGCGGGCCAGGGTGATGTCGGGGCGCCGGACGGTGGGGTCGTCGACCGGGCGCGGCACGAAGACGATCTCGCTGCTGGACCCGGCCAGGTCGCGGACGGTGCGGGCGAGGTCCAGGACGGAGACCTCGTGGGGGTTCCCCACGTTCATGGGCCCCGGGTGTCCCGAGGCCAGCAGCCGCACCAGCCCCTCGACGAGGTCGTCGACGTAGATCACGGACCGGGTCTGGCTCCCGTCCCCGGCCACGGTCAGCGGCTCGCCCCGCAGCGCCTGCGTGGCGAACGCGGGGATGGCCCGCCCGTCGTCGGCCCGCATCCGGGGCCCGTGGGTGTTGAAGATCCGGGCGATCGCGGTGTCGACCCCGTGGGTCCGGCGGTAGGCCATGGTCAGCGCCTCGGCGAAGCGCTTGGCCTCGTCGTAGACCCCCCTCGGCCCGACGGGGTTGACGTGGCCCCAGTACGTCTCGGGCTGCGGGTGGACCTGCGGGTCCCCGTACGTCTCCGACGTGGACGCCAGCAGGAACCGCGCGCCCTTCTCCTTCGCGAGGCCCAGCGCGTGCAGCGTGCCGATGGACCCGACCTTCATGGTCTCGATGGGCAGCTTGAGGTAGTCGATGGGGGACGCGGGCGAGGCGAAGTGGAGCACCGCGTGCACCGGGCCGGGCACGTGCACGAAGTCGGTGACGTCGGTGCGCAGCAGCCGGAAGAGCGGGTCGCCGACGAGGTGGGCGACGTTGTCGGGGGTGCCGGTGACGAAGTCGTCGAGGCAGACGACAGACCACCCGTCGCGCAGGAGGCGCTCGCACAGGTGAGAACCGAGGAACCCCGCCCCGCCCGTGACGACCGCGCGACGGGGGCAGGGTCCCGCCGGGGGCCAGGCGTCGTCGGAGCCGAGCTCCCCCTCGAGACCGGAGAGGACGTGGGGCACGGCGTCGGGCTGGCTCACCGCGCCAGTGTGCGGCTGCGCCGCTCGACCTGCCCGTCCGGAGCCCTGGCCCGTGCGGCACAGGAGGCCGCGACCCCGGCGGCGGCGAAGAGGAACGGGAAGGACGGCGCGGAGACGAACACCGGCGAGGCGAGGGACTCGATGACGAGCAGCACCACCCACCCGGCGCCCATCACCCGGACCCAGCGCACGAGCGGGCTCTCGTCGGGCGACGTGACGCGCAGCAGGCGGACGAGCACGCACGCCAGCCCCACGGCGAAGCAGGCCGCACCGATCCACCCCGCCTCACCGAAGAGCGCCGGCCACTGCGAGTCGTTGAGGAACTGCCCGGAGCTCGCGCCCGGGGCCAGGCCGAACCGGTCGGCGAACCCCAGCTCGTAGTACAGGGGGCTGTAGTCGTCGGCGGCCACGGAGCTCCCGTAGCGGCCGAACCCGGCGCCGAGCGGGAAGAAGCGGCTCGCCACGGTGACGCCGCCCTCGACGAGCAGCGAGCGGGCGGAGGGCTGGAGGACGTAGAGGTCCACGTCGCCGCTGACCAGGGACCACAGCGGGGGCCCGACGACCAGCGCGACGAGCGGGGTCAGCAGCGCAGCGACGACCGCACCGGCGGGGCGCAGGAAGCGGGCGCCGAGCACCGCGAAGGTCAGCAGCAGGCCCACGACGGACTTGACCTGCAGGCTGAGCACCGCGAGCATTCCGCAGGCCGCGCACAGCGCGACCACGCTCGGGGACCGGCGGACCACGAGCAGCCACGCGAGCGCCCCCACGGCCAGCACCCCGCAGAACCGGCTGAAGGCGGCGGGGTGGCCGAAGACGCCGTTGAGCGCCGGCAGCAACCCGACGTGATCCAGCGGGGCCTGCCCCGTGGTCAGCCGGGCCCACGCGCCAGGAGCAGCAAGGTTGGCGAGCCCGGAGAGCACCATGACCCCGGCGGCGACCGCTCCGGCGACCGCGAGGAGGCGGAGGTCGACGACCCGCCAGTTCAGCTGGGCGAGCGCGAACGCGAGGAGCAGCCCCTTGACGGCGAGGAACGCCGCGGGGGCCGCGATCGCGGCGGGCACGTCCGCGGCGAGCGAGCTGAGCACCCCGAGGCCCAGGTAGGCGGCGAACCACGCGGTCCCGGGGAACCAGACGAGGCGGCCGAGCAGGAGCAGCCGGCGCACCGGGAGGGCGAGGGCGCACAGCGCCACCGCGGCCTCGTCGGCGTACGGGGCCGGCCCGCCCAGGGCGTCCTCCAGCGGTGCGGACGCGATGATGACGACGACCGCGAGCAGGGCCAGGGCGCGGGGCGCGACGACGGCCAGGACGACGCCGACCACCGCCGCCAGCACGACGAGGGGAACCAGCGGGCCCAGGGCCGCGGTGGCGGCGAGGGCAGCAGCACCGAGACCGGCGAGGACGGCCCACGCCCACGGATGGCGCACCGGCGGGGGTCCGTCGGGCCACCGCGCGGAGCGTCGGCCGCGAGCCCGGCTCTCCGGGGGCGGCTGCAGCATGGTCGTCACAGGGTCACGGAGCCACAGAGGCAGGGGTGCCGGGGTTCACGCGGTGCGACGGGCCACCAGGGCGCGCCGCGCCACGACGACGGCGAGACCCACCGCGAGGCCCACGGCGAGGGCGACGGCGAGGTTCAGCAGCAGCCGCGGCGAGGCCGGCGCGGTGGGCACGGCGGGCTGCTCCACGACGGAACCGGTGACCAGCGCCGTGCCGCCGATGGTGGAGCGCTGCTCGACCTGGTCGACCAGCGAGGTCGCCGCGGCGCTCGCCAGCGCCGCGGCGTCCTGGGCGGAGGCCCCCGCGGCGGTCAGCTCGATGATGGAGGTGGCTGCGAGCGCCGTCGCGTCGACGTCGTCGACCACCTCCGTCGAGGCGAGGTCGAGCCCGGAGGCCTCGACGGCCGGGTCGATCACCGCGGGGGTCTGCGCGAGCGCCGCCCACGTGGGCACCTGCGCGGCGAGGAGGTCGGCGGCCTGCCCGGCCGAGGAGGCGTCGCCGTCGGGCGAGGGCGCCAGCAGGACCTTGGCGCTGGTCTCGTAGGTGACCGGGGTGAGGCGGGTGGCGGCGTACCCGCCGGCGAGCGCGAGGACCACCGCCACGACGACGACGAGCACGTCGGCGCCCAGCAGGCGTCGGCGGCGCGTGGCCGAGGGGCGGTCCGCGGGCGCCGGCGGGGCGGCGGCCAATCCCGGCACGGCCGACGCGGGCGATGGCGACCGCTGCAGCGCAGGGACCTCCGCGGGGGCGCGGGCGGCGCCGCGGTGGGTCTGGTCGAGGGTCACAGGTTCTCCTCCAGGAAGGACACGACGTCGCGGCGCACGCTCTGGTCGAGCAGGGCGAGGCCGTGCTGCGACCCTGGCACGACCACCACCTCGTGGTCGACGCCGGCGCTCTCCAGCGCGGCGCCCATGACCTCGGCCTGCTCGGCGGGCACGAGCTCGTCGCTGCCGTTGACGAGCAGCATCGGCGGGTCGCTGGGGTCCACGGCCGCGATCGGCGAGGCCTCGGAGCCGCCGGGGCACGAGGCGACGTCGTCGCACCCGAGGTACCCGAGGACGACGCCGGTCGCCCCGGCGCTCGGCCGGCCCAGGCCGACGCTGCGCGGGCCCATCTGCGAGACCCCGCTGAGGGAGACGACCGCCGCGACCCGCGAGCCGGCGTCGAGCGGTCCGTCGCCGCGCGTGGCGAGCTGCTGGGCGAGGATGGCGCCGGCGGAGCTGCCGATGACGCCGACCCGGGCGGGGTCGAGCGAGAAGCGCTGCACCTGCTCGGGCCGGCGCAACCAGCCGACGGCGCGGGCGAGGTCGTCGAGCTGGTCGGGATAGACGTGCTCGGGCGCCAGCCGGTAGCTGATGGCGAAGGCTGCGGCACCGGAACGGGCCACCGCGTCGCACAGGGCCCTCACCCCCGGGTCGCTGCGGTCGCCGCTGGTGAATCCGCCGCCGTGGACGATGACGACGGCCGGCGCTCCGTCGTCCGCGGGGGCGCCCCGGGCGGGGCAGGCATCGAGCTTCAGCTCTTCGTCGCCCTCGCTCCAGTAGGTCAGACCGCGGAGCCGGCCCTCCGACGACGAGGCGTCCGAGGAGGGGCCGCGGCTGGGCTCGAACCGCTCCGCCGGCTCTGGCGACGCGCACGAGGCGAGGGCGAGGGTCGCAGCAGCGACCAGGAGGACGGTTCGTGACAGGGCAGAGGGGACGCCGGACGCGCCCCGCGGCGAGGCCGCGGTGACGGTGCTGCGTCGGATCAGATGGATGAGCGGTCCCGGCTCCCCGTGCGATGGTGGAAACTACCCCGTTTGTACCACTACCTCACGGTCAGTGGTCAAGCGCGCGGCTGGCCGCTACGGTCTGCCCGGCGAAGATCCAGACCGGCACCGCACGACCGGTGCACCGGTGCACCGGTGACGAGCGAGCGGACGGAGGGCGCGTTGGTGACCACCCGCACCGCCTCCGCCCCCGCGACGACCGTGCGCGCCGCGCTCCCGTGGACGAGCGCCACCAAGGGCCTCGCGATCGCCCTGGTCGTCGCGTTCCACGCCACGCTCTACCTCCAGGACGCTGGCGTCGACGTGCTGCTGGGGCGCGCGAAGGCCCTCTTCGAGCTCTTCCCGATCCCCGCGTTCTTCCTCATCGTCGGGATGGCCGCTGCCTCCCACCGGCGGATGACGCTGCGGGTGCTGTGGTGGCGGCGGCTGCTCCCCCTGCTCTACCTGTACGTCCTCTGGTCGCTGGTCCGCACCGCCTTCTACCTCGCGGTCCCGGCGCTCGACGGGGGCCTCGGCGACCTGCCCGCCACCGACCCGCGGGCCCTGCTCCTGCTCCTGGTGTGGCCGAGCAGCAGCTACTGGTTCCTGTGGGCGCTGCTGGTGTTCACCCTGGCCCGCTGGCTGATCGCTCCAGCCCCGGCCTGGCTCCAGCTGGCCGGTTCCGCGGCGCTGTCCACCGCCTTCACCTCCCGCCTGCTCGACGCCGGCAACATCGGGATCGACCGCGTGGGGGGCCTGTTCTTCTTCTTCGTCGCCGGCGCGGTCCTGGCCGCCCCCATCAAGGCCGCCGTGGCCCGGGTGCGCCCGCGCGACCAGGTGGTGCTGGTGGTCGCCGTCGCCGTCGTCACCGCGGCGCTGCTGAGCGGCCTGCGCTGGGTCCCGCTGCTGGCGCTCACCGGTCAGGTCGCCGCGGTGGCGCTCGGCATCACGCTGTGCGCGCGCCTGCGGGCGGGGCGGGTGCGCCGCGTCCTCACCGCGCTCGGCGACGAGACCTTCACCATCTACCTCGTCCACCTCTTCCTCGTGGTGCCGGTGGCGGCGCTGGTCGCAGCGAGCGACCCGCAGTGGCCCCGCTGGCTCGACGCCGGCGTCCAGGCCGGCATCGGGATCGGCGCGCTCGCCGGGTCCTTCGCCCTGGCCCGGCTGGTGCGGCGCGTGCGCTGGCTCTACCTGCCGCCGTCGTGGATGCTGCCGGCCCGCGCGTCGCGGACCACGGGCGGCGCGGCTCCCGCAGCAGGGTCTACGGCCGGCGCGACCGGCACCGCTGGTACGCCGCGACCCACACCTCCTCGAGCAGGCTGAACACCCGGTCGGCCCGGTAGCGCTCCTCGAACGCCGCCCGCCCCGACGCGGCGATCCGCTCCCTCAGGTCCGGCGAGGACACGACGTCCTGCAGCGCCGTCCGCAGCGCCGCGGCGTCACCGGCCGGCACCACCGTCCCCGCGCCGCCCGCGAGCACCTCGGCGACGCCGCCGACGTCGGTGGCCACCACGGCGTTGTCGCGCGCCATGGCTTCGAGGACGAACATCGGCATCGCCTCGTCGCGCGAGGGCAGCACCGCCACGCGGGACGTGTCGAGCAGCGTCATGAGGTCGGCGTGGGGCATCGCCCCGGCGAGGCGCATCCCCGGCACGTCCGGTCGCACGAGGTGGGGGTCGCTCACGGGGCCGGCGACGACCAGCTCCCAGCCCGGCGCGTCGACGGCCTCCCAGGCGGTCTGGAGCACGTCGATGCCCTTGCGGTGCGAGACCGCTCCCCCGAACACGACGACGTCGTCCTTCTCCGCCAGCGGCACGTCGGCGCCGCCCGCGATGGCGTTGGGCACCAGCACCACGCGGTCGGCGCCCGACGCGTCGTCGAGGCCGAGCGCGCGCAGCGCCACCTCGCGGGACTCCTCCGAGAGCACGACCACCCGGTCCGCGGCCTGCAGGACCCAGCGCACCAGTCGGGGCTGAGCGGCGGCGAAGGTCGCGAACGAGCTGCCGTGGACGTGCGCGACGGTGGCCAGGCCGCGGGCGCTCGCCAGGCGCAGCAGGCCGCCCTCGCGGACGAACGAGCCGCGCCCGGAGACGTGGGCGACGACCACGGACGACCACGGCAGCACGGCGATGCGCGCCGCCGCCCGGGCGGAGGCTGCGGCCGCTGCGCGCGTGTCGTGCGGGTCGCCGCGGGTGGTGATGACCTCGACGTCCACGCGCTCGAAGCGGTGGTCGAGGTAGCCGTTCAGCACCTGCGTCATGCCGCCGGCGACGTCACCGACCCGCCCCAGGTGGTAGGAGGTGAGGCGGCGCGTCGGGCCGATCTCCCCGGCGAGCCACTCCAGCCCGTCGCCGTCGGCCGCCGGGCGCGGGGCCGTCGCCACGCGCTCTGCAGGCGCGCTCTCGGCACCGGCGCGCTGCTCGCTGCGCAGCACCTCCAGGACGTCGGCGCGGTGCTCCGCGAGGCGGCCTCGCGCGGTGAGCAGGGCGTCGAACATCTCGGGGCGTCGCCCGGTGAGCTCCTCGAGGCGGCGCTCCACCGCGTCGGCGTCGTCGCCCGCGAGATCCAGACCGACGTCGTCGACCCCGATGGTGCCCAGGTGCCGGGCGATCTTCTCCGAGGGCTCGACGGCGCCGGCCACGGGCACCGCGCCCTCGGTGAAGGCCGCGACGAGCACGTGGAGGCGGTCCGAGACGGCCACGACGCAGCGGCCGTACAGCGTCCGGAGCTCGCGCTCCGCGGCGTCGTGCCCGGTGGCCTGGCCCCAGCGCAGCGCCCGTCCGCCGAGGTCCTCGGCGAGGGAGGCGGCCCGCTCGTCGTCGACCTGGACCTGCGTCACCGTCCACACCTCGAGGTCGTGGACGCGGGCGTACGCGGCGATCCCGGCGAGCGCGGCGGGGCTCGGGGAGGGCCGGTCGTCGCCGCGCAGCGAGACCACCAGCACGTCGCGCCCGCCGGCGCTCTCGCCGGCGGCGGCGAGCGCGTCGTCGTCGGCGCCCTCACCGAAGGCCAGGTCGGGCATCGCCGACCCGGAGCCCATGTAGGCCGCGGTGGCGTCGTCGCGCCACAGCGTGAGGTCGGACAGCGCCACTGACGGCCGCACGAGGGCACGAGGGATCGTGGCGAAGCCGCGGGTCCCCACGCCGACCCGCACCGCACGGCCGCCGCGGGCGCGCAGCACCGCGAGGAGCGGCAGCATCGAGAGGTGCTCCTTGAGCCCGGTCAGCGTCAGCTGGATCTCTCCCGGCTTGAAGACGTAGGCGGCCCGGCCCGACGCTGCGGCGCGCAGGGCTGCGGCGTACCAGCGGGCCAGCGAGCGGTACGTCACGTCGTCGGGGTGCAGCGCGAGGCCCTCGGCGTACCCGGGCGGCGCGTCACCGACGTAGACGTGGAGCGGCCCGGCGTCCCTCACCCAGTCCAGCAGCTGGCGGCGCAGCATGACGTCGCCGATGTTGCCGTACTGGCCGCGGGCGACGGCAAAGATCGTCCGGGGGGTGTCGCGGGGCATGGACCGTCCTCACATCGGCGCCGGGGGGCGCCCTCACTCTAGGTGCGAAATGGTCACTCCCTCGCGAACCGGGCGGGGCGGAGACTCAGCTCGCCGGGGCGGCAGGATCGTCGAGCGGGGAGTCGCTGCGACGTCGTACGCCGTGTCGAGAACAGCGGCTCCCCGTTCGACAGCTCCGAGATCCAGGATCACGCCCAGACACCATCGACGATCAACTGATCGATCTCCGCGAGCGCCCGCTTCAAGCTCGGCGCGGCCGTAGCTGCCTCATCGGGGCGCCACGACTGCTGGAAGAAGTCGGTGACGAAGGCGACGTACTCGGGGCCGACGTCCCGCGGCGATCCGGCCGGTGGGACGACGCCCTTGCGGACGTCGCTGCGACGGGAGGAGCGGCAGGCGTTGACGAAGGTCTGCTTCGGCTGGTGCTCCTCCTCCGGTCGGGCGGGGATCCGGGATCGCGGTACCAGGAAGTGGTCGACGACGGCATCCCGGTCAGCCAGGAGCCATGCTTCCAACGACCGCACGGCCAGCCGCAGGCACAGGGAACCGGTCTTCTGGTCCTCGGGGAGCAGCGAGTTGCGGAGAGCTACCGGACAGTCATGACCGTCATGGTCCGCGTCGCGCAGCACGAACCACGCCCCGTGCTTCGCTGCGGCGTTGTAGCTGTGGATCCGTGGGTCGAGGTTCGTCTTGCCCCCGGCGATGATCGCTCGTTCCAGGTCGACGTGAGCCCCGCGGCTCGCCACGACCTTCTCCACTGCGGCGAGGTCCGAGGTGCCCTCCATCACGACGCGGACCAGCGGTCCGTCAGCGCGCACCCAGAGAAACCTTCAGCAGATCCTCGACACCTGGTGGGCGGGTCAGCGGCAGAGCCACCTCGGCCACAGTGAGCCCTGCCTCGATGTCCTGGCGAGCGAGAAGGTCGTCCGAGACCAGCGACCCCGTCGTACCGTCGGGCCCAGGGCGGAGCAGCAGCACTTCGTCAGCGCCCAGCCCCTCATCAGCGAGCAGATCAGGGCTGTGAGTTGTGAGCATCACCTGGGCACCATTGGTCCGCTGCGCTCTCGCCAGCACCCCGGGCAGCTGCCTCACGACCGCCGGGTGCAGCGACAGCTCCGGCTCCTCGAGCAGCACGGGAGCTCCCTTCTTGCCCACCTCCACCAGGGACCACAGCAGACCGATGAGTCGCAGGGTGCCGTCGCTCATGTCGCGCTCGTCCTGTCGGGCACCGGTCTCGCGCCAGTTGGTGTACCGAGTCTCCAGATGAGGGTGGCCGGCTGCGTCGACGACCACGGCGAGGGACTTGAACTGCGGGACTGCGACTCGGAGCGCCTCCGTGACCCTGCGAAGCCACGCCTCGCGGGTCCTGGGGGCGACGCGGTTCATGCGGGCGATGAAGTCACCACCGAACGGGTCGTCGACGGCATCGCTGGCACGGGTCGCATCGCGGATGACCTGCGGGACGAGATGGAGGTAGCGGACCTCGGCCAGAAAGTCTGCGATCGGGCGGAACTCCTTGTTGGCCGAGATCTGTTCCAGCGCGGTCTGCGTGAGCCGCTCCGGGTCCTTTCTGTCGTGCGTGTCCGGCCGCTTGAGGAGCTCCTCGTCTCCGCGCAGGACAACCTCCCGCTCCACGATCACCCGGTGACGACCAGCCCTCTCGCTGCGGACGTCGATCTCATACGTCCACTGCCGGCGGTCTTCGTCGTCGCCGAGGGTGACGGCCACCCGCACATGACCATGGTTGTTGTTTCGCGCGAACAGACAGCGCACGCGACCCAGCCCGCCTCGGGAGGCGACTGCGTCCTGCAAACCGCCGCCAGGCGATGACAGGTCCCGCAAGAACCTGACCGCATCGAGCAGGTTCGACTTGCCGCTGGCGTTGGGTCCGATGATGACGAGTCGCTGCCCGACGTCGACGTCGAGGTTCTTGAAGGTGCGCCAGTTTTTGAGGCTGAGGTGGGTGATTCTCATCGGACACCCTGGCGAAGGTCGACGTGCTGTCCCGGCTCCACCTGGGCGATCTAAGTGACCACGCCCTCAGCGGTCGGCGAGCGCGATCAGGCGGCGGTGCAGCCCCGGGGAGGCCCTCGCCGCGAGCGCCAGCGCCAGGCGCCGCCCGTCGCGGCGGGCCGCGAGCGAGACCAGCGCCTTGCCGTCGAGCCGGGCGCGGAGCCGAGCCTGCAGGGCCTCCCGCTCGTCGTCGTCGTACCCGTCGAGCGCAGCGTCCTTCAGGCCCGAGAGCACGATGTAGCGCGTCTGGAAGTAGGTGAGCGCTCCGCCCGGCACCGCGGGACCGGCGCGGTGGGCCATCTCCACCACGGCGGCCTCGACCAGGGCGAGGGACCCCGCACGGCGCCCGGCCGACGTGATGATCGACCCCGGCCGCTTGCGGTAGGTGTAGACGACCGTCTCGACGAGCACCACCTCACGAGCCCTCCCGAGGGCCTGAGCCACCAGCGCGAGGTCGGACTGGGTGCGCGCGGGCGTGAAGGTGCAGACCAGCAGCAGGGTGCGGCGGAAGAGCTTGTTCCACAGATGACCCGTGAGGCTCCCCTCGAGGAGGCCGCGCAGCGCGGACGGTCCGGTGAGCGTGCCCGGGGTGCGCGGACCGATCCGCCGTGAGCCCTGGCCCGACGCCGGGACGAGGCGCGCCGCGGCGACGACGACGTCGGTGTTCGCCCCACCCGTGGCGGCGAGCAGCACCGCGCCCGCGCCGGGGTCCCACGCGTCGTCGGAGTCGACGAACCACACCCACTCCCCGCTGGCGGCGGCCACCCCCGCCTCCCTGGCGCGGGCGACGCCGACGTTGGCGGGCAGCACGAGCGCCGTCACGCGGGCGTGCTCGCGCCCCGCGGTGGCGACGAGGTCCGCACCGCCGTCGGTCGAGCCGTCGTCGACGAGGACCAGCTCGACGTCGACACCTCGCAGCCCGAGCACCGCCGCGATGGCGGCGGGGAGGTGCTCGGCGTCGTCGTGCACGGGCAGGACCACGCTGATCCGGGTCATGGGTCCTCGCTGGTGTCGTCGGGCGAGCAGGCGAGCAGGCGAGCAGGACGGACGAGGCGGCAGGCGCGGCGCGGATGCTCGCCGGGGCCCCGGCAGGGGCGCCCACAGCCCTTAGGGTCATCCGTGACGAACAGTGACACATGGTGCGTCCCGGGCAGGGCGCGCCCACGAGAGAACCGGGTGAGCGTGGCAGCAGGGACGACGGCGGCGGCGGGCGAGGCGGGCACGGGCCCGAGGACGGTCATCCGCCGAGGCGCGCTGATGACCTACGACCCCGCGCGCGGCATGGTGCCTGCGGCCCGCGTGATCTACCTCGCGAACGCCGCCCATGACGTCGAGGACCTCCGGGCGCGCGACCCCGCGCGCGTCGGACCGCTCTACGCCGACGTGGTCTCGACCTTCCGCTCCTGGCTGTGACACCGGCGCCCCTGGTCGTCCTGCACAGCCTGCGCCCGCCCCGCGGCGCCAGCGGCTACGTCGACCTCGTGGTCGAGGCGACGGCGCCGGGCACCACGCTGCGGTTCTTCGGCTGGCCGGCGGCGCTGTTCGGGCGCTACGACGTGCTGCACGTGCACTGGCCCGAGCTGCTGGTCCGCGACAGCGCCCGCCCGTGGGCCCGGGTGCTCAAGCGCCGCCTCCTCGACCTGCTGCTGCTGCGCCTGCGCCTGACCCGCACCCCGCTGGTGTGGACCGCGCACAACCCGTCGCCCCACGAGAGCGGTCCGCCCGCGGAGCAGCGGTCGCTCGCGCGCCTGGTGCGGCGGGTGGACCTCGTCGTGGACCTCGGGGCCGGACCCGGAGCCCGACCCGGACCCGGACCCGGAGCCAGCACGCACGCGAGCACCGGCACCGGCCGCGCGGTGACCGTGGCCATCCCCCACGGTCACTACCGCGGCCTCTACGCCCGCTACCCGGAGCAGGCCAGCGAGCCCGGCCGCGTCCTGCACTTCGGTATCGTGCGCCCCTACAAGGGCGTCCCGGTCCTGCTCGAGGCGTTCAGCGACCTCCCCGACGCAGGCGCCCGGCTCTCGGTGGTGGGACGCCCCCACGCCGGCCAGGGCGAGGTGGTCGAGCGTGCGGTGGCGGCGGACCCCCGGATCGAGGCCACCCTGGCCTACGTCGGGGACGACGTCCTCGTCGCGGAGGTCCGCCGCGCGCAGCTGGTCGTGCTGCCCTACCTCGGGGGCATGCGGAACTCCGGGGCGATCCTCGCCGCGCTCTCCCTGGACCGCCCCGTCCTGGTGCCCCGCTCCCCGACGAACACCGCCCTGGCCGCCGAGGTGGGTCCCGGCTGGGTGCTGCAGTACGACGGCGACCTGACCTCCGCGGAGCTCTCCGGGACGCTCGCCGCCAGCGCGCAGCGTCCCGCGGCACGCCCGCTCCTGGACGCGCGGGGAGCGCCGGCCCAGAGCGCGCTCTACCGGGAGGCCTACGAGCGGGCCCTCGAGATCGCCCGGACGCCGGGCGCAGAGGGCTCCTCGTGAGCAGCCTCGGACGGTCCGCCGCCCGCGGCGCCGCCATCACCTTCTCCGCCCAGGGCGCCCGCCTGCTGATCCAGGTCGCGGGGATCGCCGTCCTCGGGCGCCTGCTCTCCCCCACCGACTACGGCCTCGTCGCCATCGTCATCGTCATCGTCGGCTACGGCGAGCTGTTCCGGGACTTCGGGCTCTCTTCCGCGGCGATCCAGGCCGAGACCCTCAGCGACGGCCAGCGCGACAACCTCTTCTGGATCAACACCGGCATCGGCGTGGTCCTCGCAGGGCTCCTGTGCGGCGCCGCTCCGCTGCTCGCGCTCGCCTTCGACGACGACCGCCTCACGCTCCTCGCGATCGTCCTCTCGGCGACGTTCGTGCTCAACGGCGTCTCCACGCAGTACCGGGCCATGCACGCCCGCCACCTGCGTTTCGGTGCGCTGTCTACCGCGGAGGTCGTCGGGCAGGCCTCCGGGGTGGCCGTCGGGACCACCCTGGCGCTCGCGGGCGCCGGCTACTGGTCGCTCGCCGGCCAGCAGCTGGGCGCGCAGGCCGTGACGCAGGTGCTGCTGGTGCGCTCCCACCGGTGGACGCCGGGATGGGTGGACGCCGGCGCCTCCGTCCGGTCGTTCATCGGGTACGGGTCCTCGCTGCTCGGCTCGCTGCTGCTCACCCAGCTGTCCACGTCGGCCGCGCCCCTCGCGCTGGGCGTGCGCCTCGGGCCGGCCAGCGTCGGCCTGTTCACGCGGGCCTCGCAGCTGGTGACGATGCCGCTGCTCCAGATGCAGGCCCCGTCGACCCGCGTGGCGCTGCCGGTGCTCTCCCGCCTGAAGGGCGAGCGTGAACGGTTCGCGAGCTTCCTGCTGGCCGGCCAGCTCGGCCTGCTCGTGGTGGTCGGGCTGGTCTTCGCCACCCTCCTGGCGCAGGCGTCGTCGGCCGTCCGCGTCGTCATCGGGCCCCAGTGGTCCGACGCGGTGCCCGTGTTCCAGGTGCTGCTCGTCGCCGGCTGGTTCCAGGCCGCCGGCTACGCCGGGTACTGGGTGTACCTGGCGAAGGGCCTCACCCGCCGCAACCTCCAGCTCAACCTCATGACGCGCCCCCTCATCGCGGTGGCGACCGTGCTCGGAGCCCGGTGGGGGCTCCAGGGCGCGGCCCTGGCCTACGCCGGGGGCATGGCGCTCACCTGGCCGCTGTCCCTGCTGTGGTTGCGGCGCGTGAGCGACGCCCCCGTGGGCGCCATGCTCCGCAACGGCCTGCGGACCGGCCTGGTCACGGGGGTCGCCGGCGCCGCGTCCTGGGCCGCGACGCTCGCGCTGCCGGAGGGGGCGGACCTTCTCTCCCTCGTGCTGGGCGCCCTGGTGACGCTGGCGGTCGCGGGCCTGGGCGTCCTGGTGTGGCCCTCCTTCCGGCGCGACGTCACGGAGGTCGCCTCCCTGCGGCACCACCTCAGGCGGCGCGAGCGCGGGCCTGGCGGGCAGCCGCCCAGCAGCGCGGACGGTCCGGGCGGCTCGGGCGACCCGGCAGCCCCTGCGGCCCTCGGCCCGGACGGGCCCGGCCACGACGCCGGCGCTCCTCCTGCGGGGCGTGCCCGTCGCGGGGGCCGTACCGGGCGGCTGGCCACCAGGGCCTGGGTCTCCAGCGGGCTGCCGGCCGCCGCGGACGCGGCCGTCGTCGCCGGCGCCGTGCGCAGGGCCCGGCGCGCCACCGCTGCGCCTCGGCGCGGCGCCTCGGAGGCGGCTGCTCCACCCGCGCCCCACGTCGTCCTCGCGGCTCCCGGCGAGGGCAACATCGGGGACCAGGCCCTGCTCGAAGCCCTCCTGGAGGGCACGTCCGGCCCCGTGCTGGTCCCCGGCGGCCCCGCCCCGGTGCTGCCCGCCGCGGTGGACGCCCGGGTCGAGGTGCTCGACGCGCCGGCCCTCGTCTACGGGCGGGGGCGCGCCCACCGCGCCTCGCTGCGGGCCTACGGGCGGGCGCTCGCGAGCGCCGGCCACGTGAGCGTGGTGGGCGCCGACGTCATGGACGGCCGGTACTCCCTGCGCGCCTCGGTGCGCCGCTCGAGCCTGGCGGCGAGCGCTGCCCGCGCCGGCATCGACACCCGGGTGGTGGGCTTCAGCTGGGGTGCCTCGCCGCGGTGGGCCGCCCGGCGCTCCCTGGCCCGTGCGGCGCGCGGGGGCGTCCGGGTCTTCGCGCGCGAGGAGCTGTCGGCGCAGCGCCTGTCCGACGACGGGATCCCCTCGGTGGAGCGCTCCGCCGACGTGGTCTTCTCCGCCACCACCAGCGACCCGTCGGCCGCCGAGGCGCTCCTCGGGCCTGCTGAGCACCGGCCGGTGGCCCTGGTCAACGTCAGCGGCCTGGTGGGCGAGCGCGCGGACCTGCTGGCGGACCACGTCGAGATCGTGGCGGCGCTGCGCCGCCGCGGCCTCGTGGTGGTGCTCCTGCCGCACGTGTGGCGCGAGAGGGCCGGGGACCCCGCGGCCTGCGCGGTGGTGATGGCCAGGCTCGTGGAGACCGGCGGCGCTGACGGCGTGGTCCTCGTCGAGGACGTGCTCTCCCCCGCGCAGGTGCGGGGGCTCGCGGCGCGGGCGTCCGTCACCGTCACCGGCCGGATGCACCTGGCCGTGATGTCGCTGATGAGCGGCGTCCCGGCGATCACCCTCGCCACCCAGGGCAAGGTCGAGGGGCTGATGGACCTGGTGGGGACGCCCCGGCTGTGCGTCGAGCC